>JBMFVL010000001.1:0-105081 GCA_049966015.1 Thermoplasmata archaeon
GTTATATTTATAGTAATGGAATAAGTTCACCTATATATATGGACAATTTTAGTGTATCTATTATCTGGACTCTAACTTACTCAATTCCAGGAGATTATACTATATATTTTTATGTTACAGATGGAGCTAATGTAACTGCTAGTGTTTATATTAATGTTACAGTAGTAAATTCTTTGAATATGTCCTATACCTTTAAATATAACCCAGTTCAAACTAATGTTACAGACCAGATATTTATTAAATTAAATGGAGGAATAGCACCATACACATATTTAATAAAAATAGGTAATGAAAACATAAGTGGTGTAGCATATACTCAAAGCATTTGGGAAAATTTTACATTTTTTAGACCAGGGGATTATATAATTCTAGCAAATATTACTGATTATACTGGAACAATACTTGAAAGAGGTTTTACTGTAAAAGTTGTTCCACCTATAAAGGTTTTTTTAAGTGTGCCATCTACGGTGGATGTTAATAATAGTTTTAACATATCTATTAATATAAACTCATATGGTGTACCTTATTATGGATATATTTATGTGTATAATTCAAAATTTTTAATAAATAAAAATGTTACATACGAATTAAATTTTAATAAAATTGGTAAATATAATATATCATTTACTTTAGTTGATTATGCAGGTGGTAGAATATACTTTTTAAAGAATTTTACAATTGTTAACAAACCTTTTGTATATATTATTGGACATTCACATTCATATATAATAGAGAGGGATACTAATTGTACATTTTCATCACTAATTTACAATGGTACTTCACCCTATAATATTACTTGGGTTTTTGAAGGTAGAGTATACTATTCATATAACTTTACTTATGATTTTACTTCCATAGGGCTTTACAATTTATCGTTAGTTGTTAAAGATTTTTATTTAAATACTGCATATTGTAATATAACATTACGAGTGGAAGAGAGATTAACAGGTTTAAATGAAACTATCAAGGCTGAAACATTTGTAAGTGAAAACATTTCTTGCCCTGTATTAGGGGGATCTTTACCTTATTACATTACTTGGATTTATAACAATACAGAATTTTATGGAAAATATTTCAATTATACATGGGTGGTTACAGGGATATATTATATTTTTTACATAATACGCGATGCTAACAATTATACTGTCTTTGGTAAAATAAATGTAACTGTTTTTCCATTTATGCATTATGATTTACTATATAAAAATACATCTGTTGTAGGAATTAATTATTTTGTGACTTTAGTATTTTCTGGTGGAGTTGCACCATATAATATATCTATTTTGGTAAATGGAAAAGCATATACTGATTTTTATTGTTATAATAACACTAGTACATACATAAATTTTAATAAAATTGGGACTAACAACGTAACATATATTGTTAAAGATTATTATAATGTAGAAATTATTAATAAATGGCAGGTTTTTGTTAGTAATAAACTCAGTGCTACTTTTATTATCCCTACTATAGCTTTTAAAAATATCTCTTTTAATATAACAGTTATTCCACACAATGGATCTAGCCCATATAAGATATACGTAAATAATAAGCTTATTAACGGTACCAAGATTATACAACCGTTTAATCTAAGTAAGGTGTGTTTAAATATTTATGTGAACGATTCTATGAACGAATCCATTAGGAAAATATTTTATATAAATATTTTGAATATAACACCTTCAGTAAATTATACAAATATTGTAAGTGCAGGAGGTAATATTTCAATAAATTTCTTGCCCCGATTAGGTGCATTGTCATATAATGCTACATTAATAGCTAACAATGAAACATTTTACAGTAATGATGGGAACGTATCAGTAGGATTGCATAAATCTGGATATTATAATGCTTCTTTATTTGTAAATATTATGTCTTCAGGATGTACAGTATATGAATATTATCACACATTCCTACTTCATGTAGAGCCATTCATTGAAGATATAGTATTTAAATATTTGTTTAAAAATGGCAATAAAATATTATTGAGTTTTCATGATATATATGATAACAATATAACAACAAATGTTTCCATTCAATATTTAAATGCATCTGGGCCCATGACATTATATATTGTAAATGGTACTGGATTATTGACATATACCCCTACAAAAAATGAAGGTTTAATAAAAATAAATTGCTATAACAAAACATATATAATTACTTTTGTTTCAAATAAAAAATTGTTTAATATTAATATTATTTATTATATAATTTCCTTAATTGTACTAATTGCTGCGCTATATATATTTATGATAACTAAAAAATTAAGTATTAATAAAGAAAACAACAAAAAAATTATTGAAACGTTATATCAATATAGAGAACTGGAGTACCATCAATTAATAAATATAATGAAACTAAAATATAAATATAAACCCAACATGGTGAAAAAAATGATAAGAGATTTAGAAAAAAGTAATGAGATATATATAAAAAGAGAGAGAAAAGGGTTGAAAATTGTTTCGCTTAAAAGGGGTGATATCAAGTGATCAAAGAATTTGTATTTCTGTATTTGATAGTACTTTCTGCTTTTGGGATGCCATTGCAAATAACATATATGCACGTTTTTTCAATAAGTGCTACTACAAATTCCACTGCTGATATTCAGGGCATGGTAAACAGGATTTTGTTTATTGCCGCTACATTATCTGCAGGTATTATTGCATTAGTTTGGATTAGGGTAGGAATAGCATTTTTTTCATCAGATCCCAACAAAAAAATAAGAGCTAAAGAGTTAGCTATGCAAGCAATGATTGGTAGTATAATTATAATTATGGCAATCAGTGGAATAGCGTATGCATTGTTGCATTATATTGTAGTTGGAAGTTAAAGTTATGTATATATTTTATGACACTATATCCAACATTGTAAATGCTGTGCTTTCTGCACTTTTTGCAGCGTTTAATGGTTTAGCTTGGTTAGCTGCTCAACAAACATATAATAATTTATTAGTTCCAGAAATGAGTTCTTCATTTTTATACCCTACTATAATAAAAGGTACTCAAACAGGTTTTTTTATGTATTCATATTATTTTAGTTCGTACATACTTTTTAGTATAGTAGATCCACTTCTTATAATTGTACTACTCGGGATAGGATTTTTATATTTAAGCAATGTTTTCTTTTCACAAAATAGTGAAAGATTTAAAGATTTAATACCTAAGTTCATTTTAGCCGTTATTTTGGCAAATTTTACTAATTACATATCTAGTATAATTTTAGAATTTGGTTACTCTTTATACAGTACGATATATACCTTTGACGGTTCTAAATGGACTAAGTTTCAAAATATTTTTCCTCTTTACTCTACACCATGGACAAATAATGCTTTGCTAGAATTTATATTGAAAGTTATAGTTCTTTTTACAATACTATCTATTGCAATTATTATAGGTGTAAGGACTGGATTGCTTGGAGTTTTGATTGTTTTGTTACCTATTGCCAGCATTTTACTTATTTTTCCACAAACAAAAAGTCTAGGGAAAAAGATATGGATAGTTTTTATGGATATGGCTGTATTGCCATTTTTTGTATTAATTCCACTTATACTAGCTGTAAATGTTAACAATATAAATACAACTGGATTTATTTTAGCTACAGGTTTACTTTTTATCTCAGCAGGTATGCCTTACTTTATATCAGAGTATGGAAATTCTGTTTTTCATATGGGATTTGACAAGGCCTCTAATTTCATAAACCAAGGATTTAATGCTAGCATGAATTCACTTTCATTGCCTGTGGCAGCAGCAACTTCATTTGGAGGTGGTGCTATAAATGGATTAAGAGGAGCTAGTGCACCATCTAGCACATCATTGAATACAAAACAATTAATTGGGAATATCAATTCTTCAGTAGGGTATAGGGCTGGCTCTTTGACTAACAAGGCATTCAATAAAGGGGGGGTTTATCTTGTAGGAAAAGTTTCTTCTGTTAAATACAATCGTTATATAAAAAATCTAGATAAGAATAGTAACATAGATAATTATAGGAATAACTTAGGCAAGGATCTAAACGAACACTTAAATAACTCTGATGTAGGCAATGTTAAAAATGATTTATCCAAACTCAACAAAGCTAATGATATGTATAAGTTAGAGGGAGATTTGAAAAATGATTGATTCAGAAATAGTTAGTATACCAGAGAGATTTGGAAGACAAATCTCATTAGGACCATTAAAAAGTCCTTCACATACTTTAAAATTTTTTTTAGTTGTAGTTATCGCTTCATTTGCTGGAAGTGTATACATTATCTGGCTATTCCCAGTAATTTTAGGTATTGGTTCATTACTTATTTTTTTAAAAAAAGAGGATTATTATTTAGATGAATACATATACAATTATTTATTATTTAAATTTAGTGACAGAGTTTTCATAGGGATATCAGAAGTCAAGAATTTTGTAGGGGATATTAGAATTGTTGAAAAAAAGATTTTAGAGATAGATAGAACATATTATTCTGTTATAGAAATAGAGGGGATATCCTATACTACCTTGCGTGATGAGGAAAAGATAGCATTGATTTCTGGATTTCAGCATTTTTTGAATTTAATTGATAATGAAATGTATTTTATAACTACAACCATATCTGCAGATTCTTTACCTTTTTACAGTGACATAAACAGATGTAATGTGTATCACAAGGAATATATGTATCTTCTAAAAGAGGCTTTTGCTGGGCTGTACATACCTAAGTATTATATAATTATACCATTTAATTTTAATTCAAAATTTTCAGATGTTGATAATATAAATGAGAAGGATAAAGATGAAAGAGCATTAAAAGATTTAACTCTTAGAAAAGAGGAGATTATTCATGCATTATCTTCACTAAATATAGAGTGTATTGATCTAGAAGGCATTGAACTATACGATGCGATTGAAAACATATTTGTAGGGGGTGGAAATTCTGGAATTGTATAATGTAAAGAATTTATTTTATATATCTACTATTTTGACAATTGTTGTTATAATTTTCATTCCTGTTTATATTGATGGTGTCTATACGGTTTCATATTTTTCAATGTTAAATTTATTCCAGTTTGCATATCTTTATTTTGATGAAAAATTATACAAAAACAGATTTGTGAAATTGAGTGGTATTGTAATAATGATTGCTATAATTTTAACCACTTTTTCATTTTTATTGTTGGTGATGAAAATAATTTTAATTTCCTTATTTACATCAATTGGGTTACTTTCTGTTTATATTGTTGGTGATGAAAAAATATGGAAATAGATGAATATATATATCCAAACACAATAGAATTTTTACCATATTTAGTTATAATGGATAATAATTTTACAATTATAATTTCAATTGAAGAATTTCCAAAGGAAGTAATTTATGGGTTTATGGAAAATATTATATCTTATAAATTTAGAGAAAAAATAGTTATAAAAGTATCCAAGATACCATGGAATGAAGCATTGCCACTTATACAAAAGGAATTATCCAACATAGAAACAGAACTTGCAACACAAAAAAACAAAGCAGATTCTGTATATAGTAAATTGTTAATTGAGTTTGAAAGTGCAAAGGCGTTGCAAAACGACATAGTTTCTAGAAAAACAAATTTATTTTCCATATTTTTATCATTAAGTGTAGATAGTAGTTCTTATAATGAGTTAATTAAAGGATATACTCAACTAGTACATGAACTAAAAGGTATGTTATTTAAAATTAGTGAAAAACCATTTGAAACAATTAAATCTTTTAAATATGTTCATACACTAAGGGAGGATCCTAAATACATTCATTACATGGACACACCTGCAGTTGCTTCGTTATTCCCTTTTGTTGCCAAGAAAGTTATGATGAAAGGGGGAATACTTTATGGAATTAATACAATTAACGGTATGCCAGTCATAATAAATAGATATTCTTTTCCTAGTTACAACATGTCTATTTTTGGTGAAACAGGGAGTGGTAAGTCATTTTTTACCAAAATAAATTTTATGCGGGAAAGAATTTTAGACCATGACATGACAGTAATGATCATTGATCCGTTGGGGGAATTTACAGACATAGTAAATAAATTAGGGGGGGAAGTAGTGTATTTGAACACTGAAAAAGGCATAATTAATCCACTAGACCCTAGAACTTCTTGGGGGGATATACATGAAAAAATAATACAAGTTAAAACTCTTTTAAAAACCATTTTTTCCTCACTCAATGATGAAGATTTAAGCAGTTTGGATAAAGTTTTATTTAATTTGTATAACAAATACAAAGAGCCTACTTTTTCTGATTTGCTTAGCATACTTAAAAATGAAGATATTAAATTGAAAAAAATTTTATCTACTTTCACTGAAGGATCTTTAGCTAAAAACAATTCACATACTTCAGTTTCTATAAACAAAAATCTAATTTCATTTTCACTTAAAAATATAAATCCTGAGTTATTTTCTTTTTATATCACATTATCATTGAATTTTATATATGGTGTCATAAAAAAAACAAAAGGAAATAAAATTATTATAATTGATGAGGCACATTATATGCTAATAAATGATAGCACAAGCTGGTTTATGGAATATATGTCTAGGCATGTAAGGCATTATATGTGTGGCATTACCTTTGTTTCACAAAATGCAGAAGATTTTCTATCTAATCATTATGGAAAAACAATTATTAACAATTCCTACATACAACTATTGTTTAGGCATGAGACTGTTAGCGAAAAAATGATTGACTTTTATGGCCTTACATCAAACGACCAGAAATACATTTTGGAATCCAGAGGTGGAAAAAAGGATTCTTATTCAGAAGCTTTGATGAAAATAGGAACAGAGAGGATACCACTCCGGATTATTTCTACACCTATGGAACAGGAATTAGGTTAAACATTCAACTCTATTTTAGTACCGCTTGTTGCATCAATTAATTTTTCACTCTTATCAGTTACAAATAACCACCTTGGAACCAGCAAACTCCCGATAAATTCAATATAAATATCTTCTTTCCTAACCTTTTCCTCATTTATTTTGTCTAGTATTAAATCGTATATACGATCCAACTTATATATTATTTTTAATATATTCAATACATCTATTTCTATATCTTCAATAATCGAGGAATCTTCGCTTGTTATAGGTGTTTTTGGGCTTTCTATAGTACCACTTCGTGCTTCTACTAAAAGTATCCCGCTTTTGTTTGGACCATTATAAGAAGGAGTATTGATCGTATACCTTAATTCTACATATTCATAGTAGGTTAGTTTAGATTCTACAACATTGCTTATACCATTATTCTTTTTTGCAGCTTCTTCATCAATCATTATTTTAACTTGGTATTGCTTTATTTTAATAGTGTGTGGATTTTCAGATTCGACTATAGGTACAAGTTTTAAAGAATATTTAGGATTGGTTGCCTTTTCTAAATCATCTACTTTGGATACGGAACCTGTTAGTACATTACCTGTTTCAGTTTTGGCAGGTTGTACCTCTTTTGAATTGTCTTGGGATTGCTGTATGTGCAATTTTACTATATTATCTTTTTGTTTTTGAAGTAAACTGTTTGTGATAGTATTTAACAAAGAGATATCTCTTGAAACAATGCACAGTAGAGAATATTTATAAAATTTTTCATCATTTTTGATAAAATCTAATAATTTTACACCTTCATATATATTTGTTATGTTGCATATGCCGTATTTTCCACCTTCAATGTATATATTATAAATTTCAGGAAATGGTTCATTGTTTTCTTTATTCGTTTGGTTATCCAATTCATCTGTCATACATTATGCTTACATATTAAATTGTATTTAATTTTATCTATAGGTTTTTTCAATGTATTTTTTCACAAATACATTTTCAGCAAACATATATATTGATAATTTCACATTCTTATAAATGTGATCTAAATGAAGACAAGCAATATAAATAAATTTTATGAGCTATCTAGAGAAGATAGGATAAAAGCATTGCAAGAGTTTGCAGACCTTAACGGAGAGGACATTGCTTTGTTGAAAAATACAGGAGCCATAGATTTTAATATAATAGATCATATGATTGAAAATGCTATTTCTGTTTTTCCTTTGCCCCTTGGTATTGCAACCAATTTTTTGATTAATGGAAAAGAAAAATTAATACCAATGGCGATAGAAGAGACCTCTGTAGTGGCTGCTGCTTCACATGCAGCTAAAATAGCCAGGGAGATGGGTGGATTTAGAGCGGTATCAGGACCTCAACACATGATAGGGCAGATTCAATTAACAAATGTTTTGAACCCTAATAATGCAAAAATAAAGATATACGAACATAAAGAGGAATTGATTAAAATAGCGGCTGAGAAGGACCAGCTTTTAAAGAAACTAGGAGGGGGTCCTGTTGATATTGATGTGAGGATTTTAGATAAAAATATGCTTGTGGTTCATATAATAGTCAATACCCTTGATGCAATGGGCGCAAATACAGTCAATACGATGGCAGAGGCCATTGCTCCAGTAATAAGTGATATTACAGGGGGAAAAATAAATCTGAAGATTATTTCAAATTTAGCAGTATATCGGTTAGTACGTGCCTATGCAACGTTTAACAAGGACAAGTTGTCTAGAGGGGGTTATTCAGGAGAGGAAGTGGTTGATCGCATTATAGATGCATATAGATTTGCCTATACGGACCCTTTCAGGTGCGCTACACATAACAAGGGCATTATGAATGGAATAAGTGCTGTTGTTATTGCAACCGGAAATGATTTCAGGGCCATAGAAGCTGGTGCTCATGCGTATGCATCTTACACTGGATCATACAAGCCACTTACATCTTACGAGAAAGATGAGGATGGCAATTTAGTAGGTAGCATAGAACTCCCAATGGCTGTTGGCATTGTTGGTGGTGCTGTCTCTGTCCATCCTGTTGCTAAGTTATGTAAAAAAATACTTGATGTTAAGACTGCAGCAGAACTTCAGGGAATTATTGCTTCAGTGGGATTGGCACAGAATTTTGCAGCACTTTATGCACTTACCACAGAAGGTATTCAGAAAGGCCATATGAGACTTCATGCTAGAAACATAGCCGTTTCAGTGGGTGCTGTAGGTGATGAGATAGACATCATAGCAAAGAAGATAACATCAGAAAATAATATTACCATGCCTAGAGCAAAAGAAATATTAGATGAATTGCATAAAAAAACAGATTGAAAATCAATTATTAACCTTTTTTTTAAATACAAGCTTCATTCCACAATAGGGGCAATACTGGTAATTTTCATATACAATATTCCTGCAAGATGTGCATATATATGGTTCTAATTTATTTTCTGGCTTATTATTAATCTGTTTTGTTTCTTGGGATATAGGCTTGTTGTTAGGGGAGATATTGCTAGGCAGTAGATTTGTCTGAACATTATTTGTATTTTGGTTTGATATTTGCTGTGTTGGCAAAGATTGCTGGGATTGTATTTTTTGTAATGGTTGTTGGGGTATTGATGTTTGTTGTATAGCTTGTTTAGTTGTATTTGGTATTTGCTGATTAGGGCTGTAAAAAGGCATGTTGTTATATTGATTATATTGAGTGCCTTGTTGCTGTAAAACATTTTGAGGAGGAACTTCTTGAGCAGGCTGTTTTATATTTTGTTGTATAGAATATTGTTGCTGTGGTTGTTGAGTGCTTGGTACATTATCTGTCAATTGGGAAAATATATCCTTGCTTGTGAGATTGCTTTTATTAATATTGTTGCTATCATGATATTCCAATTTCTTTTTTACCATATAGGCTAGTACACCAGGTAAAACAAGAGTAGAAAGAGTTGATAAAAGCAGGAAAGGAGTATTTATTAAAAACACCGCATTTTTGTAATCACTCGCTTTTATTAAATCAGATATCTGGCTTAGCAAATAGAAAGTGTAAGCTGCTGAAACAATGGGGAGGAACATTACGAATAGTATTAAATCATATTGCAATGAAAAATTATTAAATAACAAAGAGGATCGAAAGAAAATATAAATGTATAAAAACATGGCAACTATTGAAACAACCATTGCAATATATATCGACATATTTTTTTGGGGTGAGATATTTTTTATATTTATGTTTTGTTCGTTCATCATTAAATCCTATATGCAATAACAACTATTCTAATTTTTCTTTTTGGTTTTAGGTGCTATCACAAAATATTAATAAATATTTAATTAGATGTTGATAAAAATCACATGGAAAAACTTATTTGTTTTTATCTTATTTGTTTTTATCAACCATTTTTTCAGCTCTTTTTATAATACCCAACAAAACTTCATTATCTTCTTCTGTGGGCCATGAAGATATCAATATTTTCCTGACATGCAAGAGCACTTTTTTTCTTCTGTTCACGGGATAATCTATTTTTTCCATCAAGTTTTCTATTTCCTGAACTAATATTCTATAGATCTTTCCATTCATTTTTTCATTTGGTACTGGAAGATCTTTTTTCATATAATTGGCCATGTACAGTTCATACAAAACTATTCCAACAGCATGTGATAGATTCATTACACCATAGGTAGGGTTGGTAGGAATTGTTACTGTGAAATCGCACATGTTGAGCTCTTCATTTGTTAACCCGTTATCTTCAGTACCAAACAAGATAGCACCTGTTCCTTTTCTTAAAGAACTCATATATGCCAGTGTTCTTGGGGATATGGCACTCCTTAATATGTTCCTTTTGCTTTTGCTATTTACACCAGTTGTGCCTATTACAACATCTGAATTTGATATCGCTTCTTCTATACTATCTACGTATTTTGCTTTTTCTAATACTGGATATGCATGCATAGCACGTTTTCTAGCTTCTAAACCTATTTCTGTAAGAGGGGAGACAATAACCATATTGGTAAAGCCAAAATTCATCATCACTCTTGCTATGGCTCCAATATTACCTTCGTATTTTGGCTTTACGATCACTACTTTGTATTTTAGCATGTTTATCCACTTATGAAAATAAATGTTCTATTACCCAGTCAGCATTGTAGGGTATTAATTCTTCGTATTTTTGACCAGTTCCTAAAAAGTAAATTGGCTTCTGAAGGGCATATGCCACAGATAGTATTGATCCTCCTTTTATATCAACATCAACTTTTGTTAATATAGTACCTGATACCGGTACTGCTTCGTTAAACTCTTTTACTTGATTGACTATATCATTCCCATTCAAGGAATCCCCTACCCATATGATAAGAGAAGGCTTTACAATTCTGTTGATTTTTTTCATTTCTTCCATTAAATTAACATTTGTTTGCATTCTTCCAGCTGTGTCTATCAAAACAACCTCTTTTCCTTTTGATTTGGCATGCTCTACTGCATCATAAGCAACTGCAGAAGGGTCTGCTCCTGCACTGTGCTTTATAACCTTTATTCCTAATTTGTCAGCATGTATAGATATCTGCTCAATTGCACCGGCTCTGAATGTATCCCCTGCAGCAATGACACTCTGATAACCCTTATTTTTTAACATGTATGCAATTTTGGCTATAGTGGTTGTTTTTCCAGAACCGTTTATGCCTACAAACATAATAACAACTGGTTTTGGATATTTTTCAATTTCTTTGAAAAAATCCATTTCACATTTTTTCAAAGAATTTCTTATGGATTCCTTAAATACTAACTCTACGACTTTTTCCCTATCCTTACCTATACCTATACGTTTGCCTTCTAAATCAGATTTTATATTGTTCTTAAAAGCTTCTACTGCATCCAATGCAACATCTGATTCTAAAAGTTCAACTTCAATATCTTCAAGAGCATTTTCAATAACTTTACCACTAATTTTAAAACCGATTTTGCTGGTATTAATGTCTACTGATTCTGACAAAGATTCTTTTTTTTCCTCTTCAGTCTCTTCTTTTATAATAATATCTTTTAATTTTTTCAACCCATTTTTTAATTTTTCAAACATTTGGTTTCCTCTGTGCCGATATCGTCCTCACAAGGGAATCTATTTCATTGTACCTTGCTTGCATTTCCTCATATCTTTTTTGTTCTGCCTCTTTTTTTGTTTTTAATTTAGATAATCTATCATCAATTAATTTATATGCCTTTTCAGGAGATGTTTCTACATAAATACCATTTCCTGTGCCCATTACTACTTTTGTAAGGTCTGTTACAGCAGTATGTACATAAATGTCACCGCCTAATGGGAATAGAGACTCATCTAAGGGGTATTTTTCATTCATTTTTGATAGAAATTCTATCGCGTTCGTATTTTCCTCTATTAAATTATCAAAAAGCTGAATTTCATCTTTCAATACTAACAATGCCTTACCCAGTTCATCAAGTTCTAGCAATAGTTTGTTCCACTCATTTTGGGTTATTTTAATTTCATTTTGGTTCATGTTATATCACATACTAACATACTATTACACATGAATATATATTTTTTCAGTTTTAAATGCTTATTGAGATTAAGTGGAAACCCATGAAAGATTTTATTATTTTTGTATGGTTTATAGAGATTGGTAATTACTAAAAACAATCATGCATTTTTGCTATAATAATAAATATTTATTAACATTCTAATAAATATGCTTTCACTTTGTTTTACTACGTACAATGTATCTCATATTGTAGGAGAATCCATGGAAAGTATCATTTCACCATTGATTAAATCTAGATATGAATTTGAGCTTTCTATAGTAGATAATTTGAGTACAGATAATACAGTACAGATCATTAAAAAAATACAGGAAAAATACAAAATAAAGGTTAACATTTATTCAAAAAAATGTATAAGAGGGGTTGGAAGGCAGGAAGCAGTTAATAGGGCTAATGGGGATTATGTAATCATAGGCATGGACCTAGACCAGATCTATTCAGATGATTGGATTGTTTACATTGATGAATTTTTCAAGGATCCTTTTTCCCCTTTATTTGCCATTCCAGATATGGCATGGGCCTCATATTTTGCAATAATGCCTAAAGATTTGGCATTGAAAAATCCCATGCTTCCTGTCAATATAGCAGAAGATTTAGAATATAAAGAAAGGATTTATAAAAAAGCTAAATGCAGGGAAATGCATGGAAATTTTGTTTTGAAGCATATACATGGAAAAATGCATAAACATTTACTCAATAGGTTGAGAAACCTTTTCTATGACTTGAGGGACCATATAGTTTTGGGATATGGCCCGTTGACAATTATAGCAGATAGGCTTTTTATTGAAAAAAGGAACCCGTTATATATAGCATTGTACGTCTTTTTTATGCCATATGCAATGTTAAGTGCTTTAACTTTTTATAGATTGGATTATGAAAGGATATTTACTGGGGGATGGTATAGAAAAAAAAATAAATAGAAAAATTCATGCTTTTTGGGCTGCCATATTGGCTGCCTTATTGATTTCCAGTAAGATTTTTGTTCTTTGCGTTTCTTCTTCGTGTATTTTTACCATTGCCTTTATTGATAAAACATAGCTAGCAGAGGTTATATCAGTTAAATTAACGGAAGGTTTTAAAATACCCTCCATTTCTGAAATCTTTTCTATGATCTTTTCCATTACATTTTCAATATTCATTTTTTTATCTACTTCATACCGTATTTTTATATAGCTGTGTTTTTCCTGGCTGTGATTAATAATTAAAGATTGTATGAATATGCTTGTTGGAATGAAAATTTGTTTGTTTTCTTCGTTTCTTAATACTACGTATATGTAGGATATATCCTCTATTGTCCCTGTATAACCAGGAGTAACGAAGTCTTGTGAATAAAATTTAGGGGAATAAGTAGGAGCAATTAAAGAATATTGCCATGTAACAAAGGTAATTTTATCACCAATTTTTAGATTTTTTACAAATAATATAATAAACCCTGCAAAAAGGTTAGATAATACCGTTTGTGCTGCTAGCCCTATTACAATACCGGCAAATGCACCGCCTAGAACCAAACCAGATAAATCGATTTTTAACACGTAGAATATGATTATAAAAAGCAAGAAATATGCAATAACTTGAAAAACAAATTTAATTGACACAACCTCATGTTTCTTTAAAGAGCTCGATATCGTTTCCATTATTATTCCGATAATATAGTTTATTACAAAATAACCTACCACAAAAATGATTATGGCAACTATGTATGTATTGATCTGGGAATATAATTTGCTAGTAACAGAAGATTTTTGTAAAATAAATACTGTCCCGAAAATTATGATAATACCAGCTATAAGAGCTAATAATCCGTACAATAACGTTGTTACGGTTCTTCTTGCTTTAACAATATTATTACTCATTTTTAATAAAAATTAAAAGGTTTATAGAATTCTTGAAATTTCTTTTTTCAATAATTCACCAGATTTGTCGTCCATTGCATACCTTACTCTCAATATTGGTTTATTTACATGCACAATCTGGGATAGATTTATAGGCGTACCGGATATTACAACATCTGCATTTATCTTGTTTATGGTATCTTCTAGCTCTTGTATTTGCTTTTTACTGTATCCCATAGCCGGCAATATTCCGCTTCCTATCAAGTGTGTATATTTTTTATAAACCTCTGCAATGCTTCCTACTGCGTATGGAACTGGATCAACAATACTCTTTACACCAAACTGTTTGGCAGCCAATGAAGCCGCGCCAAGTTTCATGCCACCATGGGTAACAGTGGGACCATCTTCCACTATTATTGCATTTTTTCCTTTTGCCCCTTCTGAATTTTCCATGGTTATTAAAGACTGCGCTTCAATTACCTTTGCTTTAGGGTTAACTTCTTTCAGGTTGTTCTTAATAATATCTACGTCACTTTTGTTTGCTGTATTTACCTTATTTATTACTACAATATCTGCCATCCTGAAATTTGTTTCACCTGGATGATATTTTAGTTCGTGTCCGGCTCTGAACGGGTCTGCCACTACTATGTGCAAGTTTGGTTTGAAAAAGGGAATGTCATTGTTACCACCATCCCATAATATCACATCTGCTTCTTTTTCCGCTGCTCTTAGGATTTTTTCATAATCTACACCAGCATAAACAACTGTTTTATTTTCAAGATGGTGCTCATATTCTTCCCTTTCCTCTATTGTGCACTTGAATTTATCCAAATCTTCAAACGTACTGAATCTTTCAACTGCTTGCTCTACCAGGTTTCCATATGGCATTGGATGCCTTACGACTACAACTTTTTTGTTCATTGCCCTTAACAGCTGTGCAATCATCCTTGTTGTCTGGCTTTTCCCACTCCCTGTCCTTACTGCACACACTGCTATGACAGGAACTTTAGAAGGCAGCATAACCTGGCTTGGTGAAAGCATCTTAAAAGACGCACCGTTTGCCAGGGCAATAGATGCACGGTTCATTACGTATTCGTGTGGAACATCGCTATATGAAAATACAACCTCATCTACCTTATATTTTTTTATCAGGTCAGGCAATTCGTTTTCTGGGTATATTTTAATGCCATTTGGATACATTGGACCGGCCAATTCTGGTGGATATACCCTGCCTTCTATGTTTGGTATCTGGGTTGCTGTAAATGCAACTACCTCATATTCGTTGTTATTTCTAAAAAAGGTATTAAAATCATGAAAATCTCTTCCTGCTGCACCCATTATTATTACTTTTTTCTTCACCATATAAACACACCTACTCTTTTGCAGAGTATAAAGCGTAAAACTCAATTTAAATTTTTCCTATGATTTTAAGTATGTAATTTTTTTAAAACAATGTCCATTTTTAGTAAATTTATGCTTTTTATTGATTTTATATAATATACTTGAACAAATATCAATTACTAGTGAATAGATAATTACCTTTCATTTCAATGCACTTTTTTATTTTGCCTTTTATTTCTTTGGAGAGTTTATCAGTTTTTTTCAATATTGCAGGATACCCTTTTTTAGATAGTTCTATAATATTTTCTAAATCCACTTTGTTTCCTATGCTATAAATATATTTACCATTTTCAACACCTATTATTTCATCTCCATCATATAAATAGGAAATGCCTTTTTCTGCTCTTATATTTCCAATTAATTTTGATTTGGCTATTCCTATGGCAGGAGTATCAAGCAACACACCTATTACTGTTGCAATTCCAGCCCTTCTAGGATGTGCTATGCCCTGACCATCTACTAGTATAAAATCAGGCTTAAAAGGTCTTAAGGCTCTCAACATAGCAGGGGCTTCTCTTGCAAATAAATATCCAGGTATATATGGTAAGGGGTTGGAGGATAATGCTACGTTATACCTTGAAATTTTTTTTGATTTGTCTATGAATAATGCAATGCCTATAGCGTAGTTGTGCGTATAGGAAACATCAACGGCTGCAACTTTGCTTATTGCTTCAAGTTTTAAATTTGATATTACAATATTTTTAGAAATTAGCTCCTGTATTTTTTTATAAAAATACATATTATACATTTTTTAACCCATATTTTTTTATGATTTCTACCAAACTGCTTTCGGTTTTTATTATCTGCATACCACTTGCTTTATTAATCCTGTTCATAATAGCCAATCCAATTCCACTATAGGGAAAGATTTGTATAAATCCTACTCTGGCGTTTTTATAGTCCAGTTTTCTTAATGATTCAAATAAATTACGTGCTACTTCGTATAGGTTTTTTTCGCTCCCTAGTTTTATAACCTCGTTAACATTGTTTAATGCGTTTTCATCTGTGCACAGGATGATGGCATTATTTAGCTTCTTTTTCTTTAACTTTTTTATAATATCATCGGTAACAATAAATAAAGGTGTACTAGGTGCATAATGCCTATACTTCATTCCTGGTGTAATGGCAATTTGGGCGTATTTTTCACCTTTGGAATATTCAGATATTGATATATTTCCAAATATTTTTTCTAATTCTTCAACGGTATATGCACCCGGTCTTAATATTTCAGGGGGGCTGGTTAAAAAGTTAAGTATAGTTGATTCTACACCAAAAAAAGCATCTCCGCCGTCTATAATTAAATCAACTTTACCATATAAGTCATCTATAACGCTTTCTACTTTGACCGGGCTTGGTTTTCCGGAAGAATTAGCGCTGGGGGCTGCTATAGGGCAACCGGAATATTTTATAAGGGATAATGCAATAGGATGTGCAGGAACCCTAACTGCGATGCTTTCAAGGTTGGCAGATACTTCCATGGGTATTGCCTTTTTCTTTTTTAATACTATAGTTAAAGGTCCAGGCCATACTTTATTCAATTTATGCATTATTTTGTAAGGGGTATAAGCAACCTTTTTTAGGTTTTTTATACTATCTATATGGACAATAAGGGGATTATCAGAGGGCCTACCTTTGGCCATGAATATTTTCTTTGCACTGTTACCATCATATGCATTTGCACCTATACCATAAACTGTTTCTGTTGGAAAAGCAACGGTTCCACCTTTTTTTATTATATTACCTGCTATTTTCATTAATTCTTTTTCAGGTTTAACTGGATTTACTTTAATGATTTTAGTCATGGAACTTCAATACCTTTTGCTTAATATAATGAACATTAACGCTAAAAACATTTCACTAATTGCAGAAGGTATTGCTAGGAGGTATATTTTTAAAAACAATGGCAACGATACCAACATAAAAACAGATATTATGAATACTGGATAATAAATAGATTGCATCAATTTATAGGACTTTACTAATTTCCCAATCACATAACCAGATGTGGAAATAATCATTGTAAATGATCCTGCGAACAATAAAGCTACAATGTACAGATAGCTGAATGTATAGGGCAAAATTATATAAAGCAGGCTACCTCCTTCTACAAAAGCAATACCGGTAGAAAAGGAGATGCCATAATAAGGAATATACCTTTTCGGCTTGAAAATTCCTGCGTTTATTGCAACATAAATTAACAGTACATGCACCAATGAAATGAAAATAATAAGCATTATAGAAAATAACAAATCATAAGATGTTGCTATAGCAATTAAAGATGTAAGGGTAAAATAATACATGATAAAACCTGCAAACACCCCCAAAACAAATAACACTGCATATAATTTTTGGGAATTTGAATGTAATCGTACCTTCTCATATGCTAGAAAATAATAGCTTATTGCTGCAAAGGCTAAAGAATATATATAATAGAAAAAGAGGGACACTTTACCCCACTTCAGCACCATAATTCTGTTTTTCTTGCAATTTGTTAGGTTTCGTGCTCATTTGAGGTATGGGAATAGGAGGGGGGAGATGCAGATCCCTTGCTAGTATTACCACTTCTGTTAGGCAATTGGCTAATATAGTTCCATGGAGGTCTTGGACTATATCTGCAGGAATTTGTGATGTACTTTTCCATTCCTTTGTTATTTTTTTTGCATCACACTCAGCCATAATTAAATTGCCTTCAATGTTAATTACACCGAGATTGCCAAATGAAGACGTAAACCTAAAATCCACTGAAACTTCAGTTTCAGATATGTCGTTTAATAAAATTATTGAACTGCTATGATCTATTTTTATATTGACAACTTTTTCATTCCCTTTGGAAAATTTTTTACCTTCAATAGACTTGAATTCAATTATTTTTATAATCATAATTTTACTTTATGCAATTGGTCCTATAAATAGCTGATGTATTAACTACAACGTTGTTAATTTGCCTTCAAAAAATTTCTTTATTTTTTCTGGTACATTACCATGATAAGATACAAACTGTGCATTAGGAGTTTTGTTTATCATTTCTATGCCGATAGAATCTGTGAATTCTTGAAATCTGAATTGGGGCATTATGTGACCATAACATATATTTTTTTTAATAGCATGATCAGTGAACCTCGGCGCATAATGCCCTCCCCCTATGCCAATAGATACCTTGCATTCGTTGTCAGTATTATCTTTTTTAAGGTTTAAAATCGCACCTAAAATGATTTGGTGTGCATTTGTATCATTCCACTCTTTTTCTGTGCTTCCGGATTCTATGAAAAAGAGAGGAATGTTTATTGTTGGGCCATGATGTGTTGCTTCATAGCTTACGTTATAACCTTCTATTTTATGGCTATTCATATAAATAAGGGCTTTTCTCATTTGGAGAGGTGCTGCTATTGATAATTTATAGCTCATACCGCCGTAAGGATTGTTGGAAAAATTTCCTGTTGTATGAACTGTCAAACTTTTTATGTTTTTTTCACTTTTATGGATGGATGGAAAAACGAGGCATTCTACCTCTTCCTCTTTCAATATTTCTTCAACGAAATCTGCTTTGAGATGGTTGATAGATGAATGTATTATGCTGAATTCATTGCTTCTGTATAAGGTATACTCATCTTGCATTTCTGTTGATAAATCAAGTTTGTTTTTTAGTTCTAAAAATATTTTTTTTGCTACATTGTCATTATCATCAATATAAATCCAAATCATAGATACGTTTATTGCAATCGATATTATAGAGATTTCTTATTTTTTGCAAATTTGATGATTGAGTATACTTCATATATCTTGATTTGGAATACACCACTCATATTTTAGGGGAAAATTTATAAACGTTAAAGAAGTTTTGCATTTGGTTTTTGCTTGGTTAAATATGCCGCTGTGGCTTAGTGGTATAGCGACTCCTTGGTAAGGAGTAGGTCGAGGGTTCAATTCCCTCCAGCGGCTTTTGTTGTTGCACTTTACATCAAAATATAAATACAGAAATCACTTAATAAAAAATATGCAAAGGAGTTATATTAAAGATATTACCAATGAATTGAATAACAAAGAGGTTAAAATTGCCGGTTTTTTGCAAGAAATAAGATCACTTAGCAAGCTTTCTTTTTTCATAGTGCGCGATATAACAGGCACTGTCCAGTGCACATTAAAAAAAGCAAATATCGACGAAAACAGTTATAAAATATGGTCAAGTATCGAGAGGGAATCTGTAATTGAGGTTGTTGGTATTGTTAAGGTCGGTACTGAAGCCAAATCAGGAATAGAGATAGAAGTAAAAAACATTAATGTGGTTTCCCGTGCGCAGGTTCCTTTACCCTTGCCTGTTGTGGATAAGGTTAATGCTACATTAGATACAAGGTTGAACAATCGATTTCTAGATGTTAGAAAAGAAAGGATAGCCAAAATTTTTAAATTTAGGTCAGTGGTTATACAATACATAAGGGAATTTTTAATCTCAGAAGGTTTTATAGAAATTGAAACTCCCAAGATTGTTTCACAAGGTGCTGAAGGGGGAGCAACATTATTCCCTATTGATTACTTCGGAAATAAAGCATACCTTGCGCAAAGCCCTCAACTTTATAAACAAATGGCAATGGCTTCAGGATTGGAAAGAGTTTTTGAAATTTCACATGCTTTTAGGGCAGAACCCTCTGATACGATCAGGCATTTAACAGAATTCACATCATTGGATATTGAAATGTCATATATTGATAGTTCAGAAGATGTCAGGAATATCTTGGAAAAAATGATTTTATATGTTGTGAATGCCATATCTGCAAAAAATATGGATATGGTTAATTCTTTAGGCATTGAAGTGCCTAAAATGATAACCCCATTCCCTAGAGTACAGTATGATGAATGCAAAAATATGTTATTACAAAAAGGTATTAATGTTTCAGATATTGGTTCAGAAGAAGAAAAAATTTTGGGGCAGATAATATCAGAAAAATATGGTGCCGATTTTTACTTTATAACTGATTTTCCAGTAGAGGTTAAAAAAACAACTTTCTATGCAAAGAGGTTGGACAATAACCCTACTTTGACTGGCTATTTTGATTTGGAATTCAGGGGTATGGAAATAACTTCTGGTGGTCAAAGAGAACACCGTTACGATGTGCTTGTCTCCCAAATAAAAGAAGCGGGGTTATCTCCAGATTCTTTTGAAGGTTATTTAAAGGCCTTTAAGTATGGCATACCTACACATGGGGGTTTTGGATTCGGTGTAGATCGATTGATCCAGCAACTATTGAAAGAGACCAATATCAGAGAAGTTGTACTTTATCCTAGAGATAGATTTAGACTTGTACCGTAGTTTTAGTTTATAACTATATATTCATATATAGAATATGTAGATAAAAGATAAGGTAGCCCATAATGTAGTAAGGTTGCAGGTATATAGGATATGAATCAGGGGAATGATTTGATAGATTCTTTAAACAATGCAAAAATGTCTTCATTCCATTTTAAAACATGGTTTGTTTCAGGGATGGGTTTTTTCACAGATGCTTATGATCTTTTTATTATTGGAATGGTTATTGCAATCCTCAAGGGCCCTTGGAACCTGACTACTTCTCAGATCGGTATATTGGGTAGCACTACCTTGTTATCCTCTGTTATCGGTGCACTTGTTTTCGGCCGATTGCTTGACAAATATGGGAGGAAGAGAATTTACGGTATAGAAGTCATGATACTAATCATAGGTGCTGTTTTTTCTGCATTCTCTCAAAATTTTGATCAGTTGTTGTTATGGAGGTTTGTTTTAGGTATAGGTATAGGAGGGGACTATTCAGCAAGCTCTATTATTATGAGTGAATATTCTAACAGGCAAGACCGTGGGAAACTTGTTGGCATGGTTTTTTCAATGCAGAGCATAGGGCTGTTGGTAGGTCCTTTGATAACCATGCTCCTTTTAACATTGAATACTCCTTTGGATTTGGCATGGAGATTGTTGCTAGCAATAGGTGCTATACCACCTTTGCTTGTAGTTTACTTTAGGAGGAATATAGATGAATCCCCTAGATATCTTCTTAAAGTTAAAGGTGACATAGAAAATGCAAGATTAGCTACGTCCCATGTAACGAATGTTGATTCTTTGAATTCTAATGTTGTCAAAAAAGTTAACGTTACACCAAAAATATTTGTTACCAATAAAAAATATTTCCTTCTTATATTGGCAACTTCTTTAACATGGTTTTTAATGGACTGGGCCTTTTACGGAAACTCTATTTCGTCATCAATAATATTCAAAGATATAAGCCCTACTATAACACTTTACCAAACTGCTTTATATACATTTATAATTTTTCTTGTTTTTGCATTCCCAGGATACTGGTTAGCTACTGCATACCTTGACAGGATTGGCAGATATCCTATACAGCTCGCTGGTTTTGCAGTTATGGGATTGGTTTACCTTTTAATAGGGTTATACCCTGTCATTATGGGTAATCTGTATTATTTTATATCTTTGTATGGTATAAGTTATTTTTTCATAGAGTTTGGTCCTAATGTAACGACGTTTGTATATCCTACTGAAGTATTTCCTGTTAGCGTTAGGGGCACAGGAGATGGGATTTCAGCTGCAGCTGGAAAGATGGGTGCCTTTACTGGAACCCTTGCTTTTCCGTTTTTGGTTTATTGGTATCATTTGAATGGTGTATTTGTTATATTGGGTATTATTTCTATAGTTGGATTGATTGTTTCAGCTTTGCTACTTCCTGAGCCAAAAAATAGGACTCTTGAAGATGTTTCTGGGGAAAACGAATTGGAAACGATAGTTACAAAATTTTCACCTGTGTTAATGAATCATATGGAATATGTTATACAGGCAGATAATAAGCTGAAAGATTTGTTTAATAACCCATCATCAGATACTGTAGATCAAATAAAGAAACTTGAACATGAAGCAGATGTTGTTGTGCACAATATCCACAACGATTTGATAAAAGCCAATATTTCGAGTACAACACGAACCGATATGGTATATTTAACTTCATCTATTGACGATATTATCGATGGAATAGAATCGATTGCAGCTAGAATGAGAATATTCAATTATCCAAAAGTCAATCAAAATATATTTGACCTTATAGAGGTTATACATCAATCCAATTACCAGATCATGAATGGCTTGAAGCATTTTGATGATTTACTGTTAGGGGATTCAAAAGATATTGAAAAAGTTTGCATAATAGTTAATACACTCGAAAATAAGGGTGATGATATCCTGAGAAAAGCGTTGAAAGAACTATTCGATAATGAAAAAGACCCTGTAAAAATTATAGTTTATAAAGAGATTTACGAAAAGTTAGAAATGGTTACGGATTCATGTGAAGATGTAACGGATGTCTTTATGGAAATGATAACAAGGTATAAAAAAAATTAGATTTCCGCATCTTTTAATGCAGTATGACAAAGACAACTATGATTTTTTGGTATGTTCGGAAGCATTTTTTCTAATATTTTCAATGTTTTGTCTACATTTTGTTTCATCGTTTCTGTTACTTCTTCTGCTGTAACATGGGAATCCTTCCATGAATCATAATCCGTAACTGTAGCTATTGATAAATAGCATATTTCCATTTCCCTTGCCAATATAACTTCTGGAACCAGTGTCATTCCAATGATATCTGCAAATGACCTGAACATATGGCTCTCTGCCCTTGTAGAGAACCGAGGGCCTTCGATACATACATAGTTTCCTTTGGGTTGGTACTTAATATTAAGTTCTTTGAGTGTATTTATTGCCAAACCCCTCAATTCTGGACAAAAAGGATCTGCCATTGAAATATGAATACTTTTACCACCGTTATAGAAAGAATAATCCCTTTTTTTTGTGAAATCTACAAATTGGTCAGGAATTACAATAGTGCCAGGTGAAAATTCTTCTTTAAGGGAACCAACTGTTTGTATGGATATTATCCTTTCCACACCTAAAGATTTGAAAGCGTATATATTGGCGCGGTAATTAACCATATGTGCTGGATATTCATGGTTAATGCCATGCCTTGCTATAAAATATATTTCATTATCATCTAATTTAAATTTATCAATAGAAGAAGAAGGCATTCCATAAGGAGTAGATATACTGATTGAATCTTTTTTTTCCATATTAGGAATGTTGTAAAAACCAGAACCACCAAAAATACCTATTTTTGTTGACATGATTATAGCAAAGGATAACATTGATATAAATATTGCTTATCAAATAATATGATTAATTATGGATTTTAAATAGATAATATTGCCTCAACTTTCCTCACATAAGAAAAAAATATATTATAATAAAAGCTTTAAGGGTTGTGATTACTTTAAGGCAGTATTCAGATAGGTACATTAACGACATTATAGATATTGTAGCACGCAGTTTGAATGAGCATTACGATCCATCCATATATAAATCATTATCCCAATTCTGGCCAGATGGTTTTATAGTAGCTACATTGGATAACATTCAAGCGGTTGGCTTTTTATTGGGTGTAATTATCGATGGTGAAGAAACGCGTATACTAATGTTTGCAGTAAAAGAGGGGTATAGGAACCATGGTATAGGTAAAATGCTTATGAATACTTTTTTACAGTATAGCTCTAATATAGGGGCTAGACGGGTATCTTTAGAAGTCAGGGTTTCAAACGATGTGGCAATTAATTTTTATACTAAATTTGGTTTTACAAAAAAGAGTATTTTGCCCCATTATTATAGTGACGGGGAAGATGGATATCAAATGGTAAAATATATGTGAATACAAGAGATATTGTGGTCATGCTAGAATATTTTGTTGATATATCCAATCCTAATACAAGGGTTGGGAAAGTTATACTTTCTGTTGATAAAAACCTAAATAAAGGGGAGAATATTACTGTATCTATACCTAACTGGACACCTGGATCCTATTTGATCAGGGATTTTGCTAGGAATATTGAAAAAATAAGTGTAGATAAGGGGATTATTGAGAAAATAGATAAGAATCATTGGATAATTTCCAAAACCAAAAATAAACAGATAAAAATTGAATATTTTGTTTATATGGGAGAAAAGAGTGTTAGGACCTCTTACATGGACATATATCATGCTCAGATTATACCTCCATCTTCTTTTTTGTATATACCCGATCTTAGAAATGAACCGTGCTTCATTAAGTTCATAATTCCATCTGGATGGACAATACATACTCCCCTAAAAAAAGATATGAACGGATTTTATGCAAATAATTATGATGAACTTGTAGATTCACCAATAGAGGCCGGTAAAAATATTGTTGTCAGAGATTTTAATATATATGGAAAAAAGCATAATGTAATATTTTGCAATGTTGGTGCGTATACATTGAGTAAATTGGTTAAAGATATTGATAAAATTACTAGAAAAATTTATAATATTTTTGGCGATTGGCCCAACAAAAGGGATTATTATTTTTTCATTCATAATGGAGTAGGAGGGGGATTGGAGCATAACAACTCAAGCTCTATTACCATTCCTTTTGAATCCTCTTTTTCTCCTAAAGGGTATTATGGATTTATATCCACAATTGCACATGAATATTTCCATATGTGGAATGTAAGGCATATGAGAACTGAAAAATTGATCAATTACGATTATGATCATGAAAATTATACAACCTTGCTTTGGTTCCATGAAGGCTTTACCAATTACTACGGGAATATAATACCAATAAAAGCAAATATCGTTGTAAAGGACCTATACCTTAACCATTTGGCAGATATCATTACTTCATATTACAAATTTTATGGGAGGAATCTTCAAAGTTTGGCTTCCTCTAGTTTTGATGCATGGATAAAATTATACAGACCTAACGAAGAATCCCCGAATGCTACAATTTCATATTATACCATAGGGGAACTGGTTGCTTTTTTATTAAATGTTTATATGATCGATAATCATGGTTATGACCTTGATCATTTGATGAATAACCTGTGGTTTAAATTCAAGGATAAAAGTATCCCGGAAAATGATTTTATAGATATAGTATCAGATATATTAAATGATAAGAAGGTCTCTAATTTGCTCTATGATTTTATATTTACTACCAATGAATTGCCTATAAAAGAATATTTTGGTAAAGCAGGGTTAGTTGTTAAAAAGTCATTAACCAAAGAGCCTTATACAGGAATAGATTTTGCACCTAATAGCACGGTTGTAAAATATGTTCTTAGGGATTCTCCTGCTGAAAAAGCTGGTATCGTGCCATCAGATGAGCTTCTTTTTGTAGATGAATTAAGGGCAAAACCTGATAACATAAAGGATCTTTTTTACTCTACAGATAAAGATTATAATTTGGTTTTGTCTAGGGATGGCTTTTTAATTAAAACCACAATAAAAATAAACAGAAATATAGAAAAGTACGAACTAAAGGTTAATAAAAAGATGGATGGTAAAATATCTAAAACATATCATAAAATTTTTGATTTATGATAAAAAATTTGAAATTAGCTTGAGGCTGTTTGGTTTGTATTAGATTGTATGGATACTACTGTTACATCAAAAGTTAAATCAACACCTACTACTTGCTTATTGTAGTTAACTGTATATGTGGAATTGGAATAATTTATTCCGTATAGTATAAATGAATTGCCACTAAAATCTTTACCCATAATGTTTCCTATCATTGAGGGGGTTACTAAGTTTTTAAGCATTATCGTAGTTCCAGAACTGTTAGATGTTATTCCTATTACTTCCATATTCCATGCATGGTAAGGATTTATTATTTCGCCTATATATGGGGTAAACAATACAGAAATGTAACTTGAATTAACACTCATTATTGTATCGTTCCATCCCCAGTAAGGATCTTTAAACACAGCACCGATATCAGGGGGTTGGTTGGGATATAGCTTGGAATAGAAAGAGGTATTGTATGTTGCCATTGCAGATAGATTGCTTATAATAGGATAAGTTCTTATTAAATTGGGGTTCATTTTTCCGTATCCTAGGGAGGGCGGAACCACAAATATTTTAGATTGATTAACAGACATTCCCAACAAGTTTTCCCAAAAGCCAGTTACTGTAATTATATATACATTGTTTCCACCACTGCTTCCTACATGTACTTTTAAAGGAGTATACTGATTGACACCCCTAAAAGTGAAGGAAACTGCTTTAGGATAAGACTGATTGTTTATTGCTACGCTGTACATAGAGGTATCAAATACCTGACCATTCGGCAAATATCCTATATAATTAACGCTTACATTGTCTCCTACTGCAATTGTTATTGGAGGAGATACGGATGATGTTTGTTTAGGCATGTAGTAATATAGACCAGCTTCTACTGCAATACCTACTAAAATTACAACCACTATCGACACATAATATTTGTTCATTGCCCAATCGTATCATTTTTTTGCATATAAATATTATGTTTATTAGATGTCAATACCGATGTAAACTATGCTTTATTGAATGGTGTGTTAATCAATAATCAACTACACTTTAATCTATACCCAATTTTATTTCTTTAAGGATTTTATTAACTTCACTAGGCAAGAGGTTATTTTTCATAGCATTTATAGACAAGTTAATACCCTTCAACACTCCTGAAAAAAAGGAGGAATTGTTTGAATCTTTTTTAATTGCGCTTTTTAATTTAAAATATTCAATTTGGGTCATTTTTAATAAAAGTTTGCTTCTGTTTATTGGATAGACTCTGTTGAATATATAAGGGCTTAATCCTTCCTCTATTCCAGTATAGTAATAATTACCTCTGCTCAATGATTTTCTCTGTATATGTTTTACCATTGCACCTTTGAAATGTACACTTGAAAAATTTTTTTGATTTGCGTACAATGCTAACCTCTCTTCATATCTTAAACCGTTCAATGTAATTTCTTCAAGTAAAAAATTTTTTATAGCTTCTTTTTTTAGGCTCATATTTACACCTGCAATGGATATTGTTTGAATGATAACACTTTCCTTTTTTTTATAGTAGGGATTTTTTACCACCATACCAGCAGAGGATATGTAGTCTTCATATTCAAGCATTATTGGGTTCAATGGAGGGTAATCAACAAAGGTATCGATGAAAGATAAAATAGAACCATTTTTTCTTTTTACATTGTATGGAGGGGATACATCGCCGCTAGCTATTCCAACATTAGGATTATTTTGATGTAAATTAACATGATCCTCAATAGCATTATCTGTAAGTATGGCATCTGCATCTGTATTTATGAGCAGATCCCCTTTAAAGTTCATTAATATAAGATTCATTGCACGTTCAATATTCCCATAGTCTTGGTGAATAAGTTCTATATCCATTTTTTTGGAATATTCGTCTATTATTGGCAGTACATCCTCACTGGAATGCTTATAAACAATAAGTAATTTGAAATCTCTGTATCTTTGTTTAGCTAGGGATGATAAAGTGAGTCCTAATGTATCTTTGTCTTTGTAGACAGGAAGAGAAACTGTTACATTCATGATTAATCGATATTAAATGTTTAAATTTCAACGTTACCTTTAGATATTATCCAGTCACACCATAAGTCAGGTGGATGTTTGGATGGAGGGCATACAACCTCTTTAACAACTAAAGAAGGGTCTATCTCTTTAGCAAAGGATTGCAGATAACCTTTCCTTACAAAAACACACGGAAATTCACCTAAATTTTTCTTTATCCTTGTAGTTTGAATCCTACAGTTGTAGTTTTTTATTTCTACGTAATTGTCATTGTATATTATGTCTTTATTTTCCATGTATAAAAACCAACCAGTCAGTTTCATGGCATTATAAAAATCTTTTAATGCATTGCCTGATGGCTCTATGTGTTTTTTTAGCCTTTTTCCTTCTAGTGCACCCATAATAGACCATACTTCTTTGTCAATTTCAGTTGCGGATTCATTTCCGAATCTTTTTTCTATACCTAAAAAATATAACCCATCTACCCCCCATAAAGAAATCACATTTTCCAATAATATGGAAATTATTTTTTCCTTGGGCATGCTCATAAGGGTTTCTTTGTCTTTTTCATCCATGTATTGAGTATTGCATTATAATATTTCTTTTTTTTTAATTGTTTATCGACAATTTTTATGTTTTTAAAGAACAAAAAAGATTTATGGGAGCACTGGGAATTGAACCCAGGTCGGCGGGTAACTTCTTAGGGGATCGATGCTCCAATTAATCATCATTTTTATTCAGATTACCCAAGTTTCTTCTTTTCCCCATAACTGGAGCCCGCTAGGATACCTCTACCCCATGCTCCCATGCACGTACATATTTTTGTATTGATATTTATAATTTTTTTATAAAATGGGCATAAACGAATCAAAACCAAAAAAATATATTGATATATTAGATATCATGTGTTGATTCTTATGATGTTTGAAGTTACTATTAGTCTTAAAAAAGGTATATTTGATCCAGAAGGATATAACACTTTGAAAACCCTTAATATGCTTAACATAAATGTAAAAAATGTATCTACTGCTAAGGTTTTTAGATTTGATGTTGACTCTAAAAATGAAAAAGATGGATATAATATAGTTAAATCAGCAGTTGATTCTTTGCTTGTAAACCCTGTTCTTCATGAGTATACCATAAAAAAGGTTGACGGACAATAGATAAATTTAAATTTAAAAGTTGCATAGTCCTAACTGATGAAAAGTTATTTGTTAATCAATTTCAATAGTGAAGGTGCTACTCCCTCCGAGATAATAAACAGATTGGTCACTTTGGGATTTAAGCCTATTACAGGTAATTACGATTTTGAGTATTCGTGGAAACGTGAGCCCTCTACAGATGAGGCAATAGAACTTGCAGACAAAGTTCATGAAATTTTGAAAGGGTATAATGTTATTTACAAAATGGAAACTATATAGATACTGTAGATTGTAATTAGCATTTTTGATTTTATACTTGTAGCTGTGTTTTAGATCGCTTTTTCTATTGGTTATTTATTTTTCGCTTTTAGACAAAAACACCTATTTTAAATAAAATAGATATATCAAAAAAAACATAATAAAGTGGGATTAAAATGAACGATGAAAAATATCGGGTTTGCCTTATTTCTGGAACATATAAAAGCAATAATGATGGCCCGGTAGTAGAATTATACGGTAGAACTGATACAGGCAAATCCATATTAATAAAATGCAGTAACTTCATTCCCTATTTTTATGTTGATTATGTCTTAGGTAAAGATTTTTTTGATAATCTTAAGCATGATAAAATAAGATATGTTGATCCAGAGTACATAGAATTAGGTATCGAGGATAAAACAAGAAAATATGCACGCATAAATGCAAAAGAACCATATGACGTACCAGAATTAAGAAATTTTTTCATTAATGAAATTAAAAATAGGGGATATTCTGTTGATAAATACACTATTTTAGCGGCGGATATACCTTTTTATCATCGCTTTATGTATGACCTTGATTTATCTCTGTTCGTTGAAGTAAAAGGCAAATTACTGGAAGATAAAAGCCATAATGTGGATATAGTTATCGGATTGGATGTTCCCAGTAGAATAGATAAAATAGAAACTTTAGATAACCTAAACATTAAAACATGTGAACCGTTTCCAGTTGATTTAACATATTTATCTTTTGATATAGAGAACAGCATTAAAACAGGGCATATATATGTTATTGGGCTGACAATATGGAGTAAAAAAAGTGGATTTAAAAAGGATAGTATAGCCATAAAAGATGTAGACTTTAATGACGGCAAACAATTAGACAATGCAGAAAAAGAACTTTTAAATGATTTTGTAAGAAAAATTAAGGAAATAGACCCGGATATAATTACAGGGTATAACATAGGGGGATATGACATTCCATACCTCCAGCAAAGATGTGAAAAGCATTCTATCCCATTGCTGATAGGCAGGGATAATTCAGCATTACGTTCTATAAAAAATTCAGAAAGAATGTGGTCTGTTTATGGCAGGGTATTTATAGATGCATGGTGGGAAGCTAAAATTGAGTATAGGCCCAAGCAGGAAACATTGGACTATGTAGCTAAAAATTATCTGGGTGAAGGATTTAAAAAAATGGACGTGGCTAGACTAGAAATAGATAAGGAATGGTTGAAAGATAAGGCCAAAGTTATAGAATATTGTATTAATGATTCATATCTAGCACTTGAAATTTTGAAAAAAATTAGAGTAGTAGAAAAAGGAATAGATATGGGCATTGTATCTAAACTAGTGCTCGATGATGCTATTAATGGAAGAACTTCCTTGTTTATAGATTCTATACTTATACGTGAAGCAGATAGAAATCATGTAGGAGTTCCCCTTAATACATATAATGTCCAGGATAGTGAGCAGATTATAGGGGGATATGTCCATGATATGGTACCCGGCTTATTCAAGTGGATTGTGGTTTTAGATTTTAAATCAATGTATCCAAGTATAATTATTTCTAAAAATATTTGCTTTACAACATTGAGTGCTAATGGGGAAATAGAAAGCCCCAATGGTATTAGATTTTTATCTAAAGATAAAAAGGTTGGACTTATACCTAAAATACTTACCCAGTTAATGACAGAAAGGGATTTTCACAAAAGAATAGTGAGTGAATTGGATGACAAAATAAAAGTAGAAACAGATCCAGTAAAAATAGAGGCGTTAAGGGAGGACAAGGTATATCATGATGGTCTTCAAGGTGCTATAAAAATTTTAATGAATTCTTTTTATGGTGTATTTGCATCTTCTTTTTACAGGTTTACAGATAAAAAGATAGGTAATAGCATAACGGCTTTTGCAAGAGTACAGATAAAGAGTGTTATTGAACATATTCAAAGTGACGGATATGAAGTAATATATTCAGACACGGATAGTGTATTTATAAATACTGGAAAAAACAATTTAAATGATGCATTAGAAGTAGGCAAAAAATTTTCTTCTACATTTAGTAAGGAAGGAGTTCATTTAGACTTACAATACGTAATAGAAAGTTTTTTTAGCCATGGCAAAAAAAAGAGATATGTGGGTAGAGTAGTATGGAAAGATGGCAAAAGAATAAGGGATAAGAATGGTAAAGAATCCTATGAACTTATTGTAAGAGGATACGAAATGAGAAGATCTGATTCATTCGATTACCAAAGCTATGCATTGCAGGAAATTTTTAACGTTATTTTGAATGGTGAAACAAATCGTATAGTTGAAAAAGCAAGGCAACTTGTTAATGATGTGAGAGCAGGTAAAGTACCGGTAGAAAAATTGATTATATCAAAAGCAGTCAGGGAAGACCTAGATAGTTATAAAGAAAAAGAAATGCCTTCATTAATAGTTTACAATAAATTAAAAGATATGGGTCATGTAGTAATACCTGGAATGAAAGTATCATGGATTGTTATAGATGCTTCTAAAACACCCCAAAAAGTAGAACCCTACATTGATAATGTTCCTTTTGCATATAAGCCAGATTACGAATACTATGCCAAAAGAGTTGCGCAAACAATTGCGAGGGCTACGGAGTATTTCAAATGTACAGAGGAAATCATTCTCAGAGGTACTAACCAATATACCTTCGATTTAGCCAATGATAAAAAGGATAAGGAGGAATCTCCGAGTAAAACACCAGAAAAGGTAAGAAAGACCAATAATTTGTATGATTATTTTTGAAATCATGCAAAGTTTTTAATAATGCAGTCAATTAACAGATATTAATGGTTTCGTTAAAAGCTAAAGTGGGCAATATTGAATTCAGAAATCCCTTTTTGTTAGCTTCTGGGGTATTGGACGAAACATATTATTCCATGAAACGTGCATGGGATAATGAGGTAGGTGCAGTAGTAACAAAATCTATAAGCATAAATCCTTCGTATGGATATTCAGGGCCGAATATTTATGTTGGTAGAGGATTTGTATTAAATGCAATGGGGTTGCCTAATCCTGGAATTGAATTTTTCGAAACTGAATTGGAAAGATTGAAAAAAGAGAAGATACAGGTTATAGGGAGTATTTTTGGTTCTAAAGTAGAAGATTTTGTTTATTTAGCTAAAAAAGTGGCTAAACATTGTGATGCAGTTGAATTGAATTTAAGTTGCCCCCATGTAAAAGGTGTTGGTTCTGAAATAGGTTCAGATCCAGATATGGTTTATGAAATAGTTAAAGGTATTAAAAGTGAGGTTTCTATACCTGTTTGGGCTAAATTGACTCCAAACATAGATAACATTGTAAAACTAGGAATGGCTGCCCAGGACGGTGGTGCTGATGGTGTAGTTGCTATAAACACTGTAAGGGCCATGCATATAGACATAAAAATGAAAAAACCAACACTTTTTAACAAGATCGGGGGTTTAAGTGGACCTGCTATTAAGCCTGTAGGCATTGCCTCTGTATACCTTCTGAAGAAAAACCTACATATTCCAGTTGTAGGAGTTGGTGGAATTGAATCAATAGAGGATGTTTTAGAATATATTATGGCAGGAGCTTCAGCTGTACAGATTGGGTCAGCCATTGTTAACAAAGGGCTTGGGATTTTCCATTCACTGTCAGAGGATTTGTACATATATTTAGAAGATAACGGTTACAATGATATTTCATCACTTGTAGGTATTGCACAGGATTGATTTTTATGTATTACATAACTAAAGTTGAGGAGGTAATAAAAGAAGGGGAAGGGTTGACAACTATTAGATTTAGGTTACCTTTTACCGCGTATCCCGGTCAATTTGTAATGGTATGGTTACCTGATGTGGATTCTGTACCGATGTCACTTTCTTATCTGGGGGATTTAAAAGGGATAACATCAAAAAGGATTGGAGAGGCAACGAGAAAAATAGAGAGCCTTAAGATAGGGGATATTATAGGAATAGATGGCCCCTTGGGCAATCATTTTAAATTAAGGGGTAAAAAAATATTGGTTATTGCCGGTGGAAGCGGTATTGCCTCTTTAATTACATTGGTTGAGTACGCCAAATCTTTGGGAAAAGAGGTTCATGTCATTTTTGGAACTAAGACAAAAAGTGAGATCGTATTTGAAGAACGCATAAAAAACAATTCAGATGGGTATATTATTACTACAGATGACGGCAGTTACGGTAAGAAAGGAACTACAATAGATGCATTATTTGAAATATTGGATCAGGGTTTCGATGAAATAATAACATGTGGACCAGAAGTGATGATGAAAAGGCTTTTTGAAATAAGCATAGAGAATAATATTTTATTCCAAGCAGCCGTTGAAAGGGTAATGAAATGTGGACATGGTATTTGTGATTCATGTAATTTTGGTGGTTTTCTTGTTTGCAAAGATGGCCCTGTTTTTAATGAGAAGGATTTAATAAGCAATGAAGAATTTGGAAAATCCCGTTTGGATCGCTCTGGAAAGAGAATATTTTTAAGATGAAACATATAAAATATATACTAATACAAAAACAATAAATTTCAAAATTAATTTTAAATACTGGTTATATATTATTGATATTATGCCAACAAAATACAATGTAAAATTGATAGAAAAAATTCAAGCAGGGGACTCAATATATATATTGCGATTTGAAAGAGGTAATGGGTGGGATTTTGATTATCAACCAGGCCAGTTTGTGACTGCATATATTCCCAGAGAAGAAAAAGACAAACCTATGCTTATGAGGTCATATTCTATTGCCTCCTCTCCTTCCAACAAAAAGTTTTTTGAATTGTGCGTGAAGAAAGTGGAAGGGGGACCGGGTTCTACATATTTATGTACCAGGGAAGTGGGGGATATCGTTGAGTTTACTGCCCCTCTTGGAAAATTTACAATGAAAAATACACCTAATAAGCATATGTTTATGGTAGCTACCGGAACAGGAATTGCTCCCTTCAAGTCAATGATAGAGTATATTTATGAGACCAATTCTATGCCTGGTAAAGAGATATGGTTGTTCTTCGGTGCTAGAACCCAGAAAGACCTTGTTTATAAGGAGTTATTTGAAAATTTAGCTTCTAAACATAAAAATTTCCATTACATTCCTTCATTGAGCAGGGAAGGTATGGATACTGGGTGGAAAGGAGAAAGAGGGCATATAGAAATTGCACTAGAAAAGCATTTAACTGAACCTAAAAATACAGATATATACATCTGTGGTCTGCCTTACATGGTAAATGAAACAATAGAACTTGGTGAAAAGAAAGGGGTACCTAAAGAGTTCATATTTACAGAAAGGTATTAAATGCCTAGCATTCTCCTAGCTTCATCCGACATTTTATCGGGTGTCCATGGGGGATCCCAAACCAATTCTACTAAAACTTCTTTAACTCCTTTTATTTGCATTAATTCGTTTTTGACTTCTTCAGATAACATATCTGCTAGAGGGCACCCTATTGCAGTTAATGTCATTTTAATTTCAACAACACCATCGTTGGAGATATTTAAATCGTATATTAACCCAAGATCAACGATATTAACTGGTATTTCTGGATCATAACATTTTTTAAGAGCGTTTATAATATCGTCTTTCTTTACAACAGTATCTTTATTATCTTTGACATTATCATTACTTTTCATTATTCATACACCTATAGATGTATTAGCAATAAGGATATATATTGTATTCTACAAAATTTCAAATTTCAATTATGTAAATTTTATATACTTTTAAAATATGTTATGTTTAGGTTGGGGGAGCCTTCAAACAAGGCTGAGAGGATCGTGTGAATCGACCCCTATACACCTGATCCAGGTAATGCTGGCGTAGGGAAACCCTTGTGTATGGTATACCCCTCCTGGGGATAATAAAAAATGGATAAGATTGGTAAAAATTGGAAGTTTAAGATTTTAGTTGTTGTGGCTATTGTGGTATTAGCGACGGTATTTTATGAAGGATACGTGCTTTATGTACAAAATCAAAAGAGTTCTGAACCTACACTTGTGATATACACATATGGATCGCTGTTCAAATACGGTGCCAATCCAAATGAAACAATGAATATCGTTTTCGGTACATTTGAAAAGAAATACCATGTAAATATAGAGATAGAATACCTGAATAACATTCTCCAGACTTTAGAATCCCAAAAATCGAATCCTCAGGCAGACCTTGTAATTGGTTTAAGTAATGTAGAGGCACCAACAGCAATTGAGAATGGGTTATTGGATCCGTATAACTATACTAACGATATTCCTTCCTTTTTGATCAATGGCCTTAGCAGCACCCACTACCTTACACCATATGAATATTCATATTTAGCAATTGACTATACCATGTCCTTTTATAACCAGACCAATGGAAATGTTAGCCATTCTAATTTTTTGAATTTCTTAAACAGTACATGGGCAAAAAATTTAATTTTAGAATCTCCGTTGACAGATACAACAGGCACAAATTTTTTGATATGGCAGATCGCTTTCTATGAATATGTACTTCACGACAATAATTGGATTAGCTGGTGGAAAAGCATAAAGAATTATGCACTGATTGAAAGTGACTGGAGTACTGCCTTTAACCTTTTTACCACAAGTAATAATCCCCAACAGCTCGTAGCCAGTTATTCTACTGACCCAGCTTATGAAATATACAACAACGGTGCGATGAACGGTACATTTAGCTATAACAGCACATTGTCTTATTATAACAATACATATTACGGTTGGGATACTATATTCGGTATAGGAATAGTGCATGGTTCCACCCATTTGCTTTTGGACCAGGAATTTATCAACTGGTTTTTAAGCGGAACTGTACAATCTCAAATTCCTTTAAATGAATGGGCATACCCTGCAAATAATACAGTTATGTTACCTCCTGCATATAAATATGCCGTGAATCCCTCTAATGTTGTTCCTTTAAACAATTACCTTACACAACAACAAATATATTCAAACATGACATCGTGGTTAGAACAATGGCAATTAGCAATGAGTTGAGATGGAAACTGTTTAAATGGTTAGGCATTTTAGCAGTTTTATTGCCTTTTATTTTATTTTTGTTTGTGCCTTTAATCTATTCTATATATTATGTACATCCTTTTTATATATACACCTTTTTTAATACACCATACAAGATAAAAATTTTTGAATTTTCATTGGAAAATTCTATGATACAGGGATTTTTGAGTGCGTTATGCTCTTTTGCAATAGGATATCCTGTGGGAATTATAATAGGGTTGTATCAATTCAGGTTTAAGAAGATTGTTCTCACATTATCCTACATTGCTTTTTTTATGCCATCTATTTTGATGGTTTTTGCGTTCATTGAATTTTTTTATTTATTTCACTTTTACAATTTTTTTGGATTGTACGGGATTATTTTGGTTAACACTACTTTTAATGCCCCATTGATAGCAATTTTCACATCGAGTTCTACAGATCATATACCTGTTTCTTTAATATACAGTGCCAGATTGCTTAAGGCAAATATCATTAAAATTTTTAGAAAAATTTATTTCCCCTACACATATGAATCTGCTTTAATAGGTTTTATATTGGCGTTTATTTATTCTTTCATGGGCTTTACAGCACCTCTTATGATAGGGGGAACTTCTAATTACACCATGGAAATATGGATATACATACTATACAAATCATTTTTTGATGTTAAAGGAGCGGTTACTGTTGCTTTATTGCAAATTCTAATTTTAATTATACCTGTTGCCATATATTTTATTTTATCATCTAAATCAATGTATCTTTCAAATTTATCAAGGAAGAAAGATAACTTATATTCATCGGCTAATTACAAAAAAAGCCTTGCTGCATATGTGTTAGTTTCTTTATATACACTGTTTATTTCAATTCCATTTTTTACTATATTATATTATACATTGTTAGGAACAGGGAAATTATCAATTATACCATTTTTAACTTTATTCAGCAATATAACCACGTATAAGATAGGGGTGCCTTATGTTAATGTTATTATAAATTCCTTATTTTTTTCAAGTATTGCAATGTTTTTATCAATGGGAATATCATTGATAGTGCTTTATTTTGGTGAAGAACTTATATGGATTAAGATTTCTATTGTGCTTCCATTGATCGTTTCACCCATAGTATTAGCATTGGTAAATTACATGTTTTATATCAACATTTTTATCAACGTTTGGCCTATAATTATTATAGCACAGACAATGGTGTCTTTACCTATCGTATCTAGACTCATTGATAACTCCATAAAAATGGTACCTAAAAATCTGGAGTATTCTGCTATGTTGCTACATACAAGCAAATCAGACATATTTTTTAAAATAAAATTACCTATAATTAAATACACATTGATATTATCATCAATGCTCTCTTTTGTTATGGCATTAGGGGAGTTTGGTGCAACTTTTTTTATATTTACACCATTATTCACAACTATTCCTGTAAGCATATATGAATTTCAAAGTTTGAGGAATTTCACTCTTGCTTACGCTTCAGCTTCTATATTGTTTGTTATTACTTTTGTAATTCTTTATACTGTTTTTAGCAAGGAGGCATATAAATGGCAAAACTAGAGCTTGTAGACATAAGCAAAAAATATGGAAATTGGAAACTAGGCCCGGTATCAGTTACATTAAATGACGACGAATCTTTGACTATTCTTGGCCCTACTGGTTCAGGAAAATCAACGTTGCTCAAAATTATTGCAGGCATAGAAATGCCTGATGATGGCAAGGTTTTGGTTGATGGAAAAGATATAACAAACTTGCCTATTTATGAAAGGGACATAGGTATGATTTTTCAGGATTATTCTCTATTTCCGCATTTAACTGCAAAAGAAAATATTTATTTTGGCTTGGACAATATCCCGTTGAGTAACAATAAAAAGGAAAGTCTTTTTAATAACATTATTAAAACTTTGCATATTGAAAAATTAATGAATAAGTATCCACATCAACTTTCAGGTGGAGAAAAACAAAGAATTGCAATTGCAAGATCAGTAGTAATGAAACCTTCTTTTTTGCTTTGTGATGAACCTCTGTCTTCAGTTGATTCACGTACTAGGGAAGAACTTCGCAGTGAACTAAAATCTTTGCAATACACTGACCATATCCAGATGGTTTATGTTACACATGATCATCTTGAAGGGATGTTTATCGGTGACAAAATTATGATTATAAATGAAGGTAAAGTAGAACAAGTATCTTCTTCAACAGATATTTATATGCATCCGAAAACACCTTTTGTTGCGTGGTTTGTGGGATTGAATGTGTTAAATATTGATAATAAAAGAATTGCTGTTGACCCATTTGATATAGAAATATCAGATGACGGAATTATTGAAGGGCATGTAATATCAGGGAGATATATATACAATACATGGATAGGTTATGTGAAGGTAGGCAACCAGATGATAAAATTGCAAAGTTATTCAGATCAATTAAAATACATTGGCAAGGATGTCAAAATAAAAATTAAAAGATACATAAATTTGTAAGATTAAATAAAATTACCATCTAACATCTTTATATTATATATTTGCCATTAAATTTGCCTTTTTTCGTAGTTGAATAAGCATGACAATAATAATAGAATTTATAAAAATATTATAGCATATCTGAAATGTTTTACCAGTAACATTAAAAATCATATAACATGATTTATAAATTTTTCATTCATTTTTCTCGTTTTAATGGAAAATTGGTTTGATATATACCAAAAAAATAGGGATAGGTATAATTTCTCCACTTTATATAGGAAATTATTCAGAATACCACAAATTAACTCTATTTATATAATATAATGTATACTTTTACTAGATCTTAAATATCATCTACAATTAGAATGTTAAGGCTTTACATCTATTTTTAATTTACAGCATAGTACGCGCCATTTAATCTTTAAAACTTACTTATTATGTAACTATGATGACCAATGTAGCTAATATTTGCAACATATATGTGAAATAAAATAACAATGTTTGCGTAATAAAATTTAACACTTTATAAAACTAAAAAAATTATAAAATTAAAAGGTTTTGTTGTTTTACATTGCCGGAGGCTGTTGCTGGTTCTGGTCTTGTACTGGAGGTGCCTGTTGCTCTGTGGGTTGTGCTTGCTCAGGTGCTGGGGGTGCTGTTGTGGGGGATTTGCCCTTTTTCTTCATCATCATGAATACTGCGACAACAATGATGACAATTATTACAATCACTACTACTGCGTATATCAGATCATTGTTGCTGCTTGATGATGAGGTTGTAGTCTTGGTCGGTACTGTTGTGGTAACGGTTATTGTAACAGTGTTTGTTTTTATTGTTGTACCTGCACTGTCTGTAACATTTACGTATGCTGTGTATGTTCCTGCCTTTGCATATTTATATGTGGTTGCGTTAGAAGAACTTGTCGTTGTGTTTCCATTTCCGAAGTAGTACTTGTATGTGTATGGAGCTACACCACCCTGGGCTGTAACATTGAAGTATACTGTTCCGTTTACAATTACGCTTGTTGGAGATACCGTTAAAGTAGCTGTCAGCGGAGCAATCACTTTGGATATAACCAGTACATATTGTTGCTCCGTGGGTATGGGCATACCCTTGTAAGTGCTTGTTGCATTGACCAATATACTTGTGTTGGCAGGAGTTGATGAACTAGTGCTTACAGTTACTTCAACAAAACCAGTTGCGTTGGTAGTTCCACTTGTAGCTGATAAGGATATACCGTTTGCAGAGGGGGAAATGTAATAGCCACTCTGGTTAAGGGCAGCCAAGCTCAAAGATACAGGCATATTTGCCATCGGGCTACCTACCTGGTTAAGTATTTGGGCAGATATGTTAACGCTCTTTCCAATTACAACTACTCCACTTGAAGCATGTACATTTAGCATTGGCTGGTTATATGCCAGCGTTGTTCCTTGCTGCTCTATTGCAATTGAATTGAAACCGCTTATAGGACCGGCACCACCTGCAAATACCGTAGCTGTTAAGTAAAACTCTACGTTGGGTATTAGAGGTGTAAAGGCAGGCCATCCACCTGGTACCATGTTATACGTTTTCTTATTCTGTACGTATTTGTAGAAAACAGATCCGTTGAAGGTTATGTTGATGTACCCTGCAGATGTTGTATTTACAAATAGCTCATAGTTGCTGTCTACCACCTTTGTTCCTGTTATCGGGTTGGAAGAATCCTTTATTGCCTGGTACTGTACATTTGTTCCTGCTGTTACTGTTATGTTGCCCTGGTACCTGCCTGTGAGCTGTGTTAAGGTAAGCATGACAGGAGTGTTACTCACTGGCTTTCCTCCAGATGTAACATGTATGCTTATCGGAATACTCTGATTCCAGTTTACGTTGTAAAAGTTGTTTGTGGGTGTAATCGTTGATGATACCACTACATTATCTGGTGTAGCACCACCTGCTGAAAATGGAATGTCTGTAAACTGGTTGCCTACATTGGGTAGGTAAGCTTCAAATCCACCTGCCAATGAAAGGTAAGCAGATGCCGCATGGAATCCCGATGGCTGTACAAACCCTTTGGAACCTACGAAATTGTAGTAGGACAACGTATTGTACCCGCTTGCAGCAGTTGCAAAGAACTCTAAAGGTACAGGGGATGTGCTTGTTACGCCTGCATAATTAACCCAGTTGACTTGCCTCATTATACCATATGCACCACCGGTAATCCACAAATAAAACACTTGCTGGTATGTGGGCATGAAGGTATTCAATGCACTGCTTAGTGAATAACTTATATTGGCGTATCCAGCTGCATTGGTTGTTATTGAGTTTGTTTGTGTAGTCCCGTTCCAGAACATTGAACTATCGTAATACTGATAACCACTGGATAAAGCAGAGGGATTCACTATTCCTGGGAATCCATCTAGAACAGCAGGGCTTACTTGCTGGAAAGTAACTGGAATGTTTGGTTCACCTTTTCCAGTTGCTGTATTGACAGCCCTTACTACCACTGACAAATTTGAACTCAGACCTGCTGTCGGACTTAAGGATACAACTTGAAGTGTGTATGGAGGAACAGCACTGTTGCCAACCATGACCTCTGTGTTGTTTATAGCCATGTTCTCATATCCACCTTTGTAGGCTGTTGCAGTTATGTTAACCAGTGTTCCTGGCATTGTGTTCTTTGCCGTGAACTCAAATTTGGCTATACCATTAGCATTTGTCAAACCACCTGGAACAGGGATCAATCCCTGGTCGGAGAACATACCAACCGTTGCTGCCACTACTGGCTTGCCATTAGAAGTTACCGATACGTTGAACGTATATGTTTGCCCTGGCCATACCGTATTGTTTGCTGGCAATCCGCTTATTGAAATATTCAGTTCTGGAAGATATCCAGGTATGAAAGACAATGGGGACACAACACCAGAAGCGTTTGTCAATGTCAAATATCCTGTAGAATTGGATATTGCATGAACTTGCTGCAATAATATCCCGCTTGTATCAAAATCCATGTAAGCAACCCCTGCTGGGAAATTACCTGCAGAAGGGTTTAGATTCCATATAACTACAGAGGCATTTGCAACGCCTTTTCCACTGCTATCCACTACCCTGTAGGGAAGCACGTTGGTTGTGTTCATTGCCATTGTCGGCAATGTCCCGTGTGTTAATATCATCGTATTGCCTTCTACTGTCAGTGCAACGCTTGCATATGTAGGTACATACGTCACAGTGGATGTTGAATTTTCTGTTATCGATGCCTGCAAAGTCACTTTATCAGTTGCAGCAGGTGGCAATTGCGAGAAGTTGAACTGGTCAGTACCATACGTGCCGTACACCTGCTGGACTATTCCATTAACAATGGAGAAGTTCGTGGTGAACTGCCCTGCAATGTTGGTTGTACCTGTTTTGGAACCGAAGAACACCAATCCCAGTGGGTTGGCGCTCATTGACACTGTTGCACCCTGTATTGGCATACCATTGTCACCTGTAACGGTAACTGTTACATTTCCTGTGCTTCCACCTTTATATACATTCACGTTCTGGTCCAACTTAATGGTTGCATGCAAATGCACAGTAGTACTGCTTGCCACAGGGGCTTTGTAATTGCTCGGAACCAAGTTAGCAAAAGTCCACCCGTTGTTAACAGCAGGTGATGATGAAGGACTTGCTACCCATCCACTCCAGTGCATAATACTGTAGGCATCTATATCATCAGATGAGTACAGCAATATGTATGGCAACTGCACTGCCAGTATACCTTCGGCCTCCTTTATTTCAGCTTGCCTTATAGAGGGATTCATTTGACTGTTGGATTCCGCAAGCAAATTATCAAAGGTTGCATTGAAGAACCCTTCGTAATTTGCCCCCACAGGAGGTTGCTGGCTTGATTGGAATAAGGAATATAACCAGGATGAGGGATCCCCTCCTGGTGCACTTAAAACCCATCCAAGGATGAACATATCAAAGTTGTATGGGGGTGTGCTTATATCTGCAACGATTACGTTGAAATCCGTTGGTACTGCTTGCGCATCCAATCCAGCTTCTTGCATCCATTGCTGTATGTATTGCGCTGTGGTTGCCCTTATCGGATCGTATGATGCAGGTGGAACCAGTATGGGTATCTGCAAAACCGTGCCGTTGTACTCAAAGTAATTGTTTGGACCTGGTGTTTGCCCAGCATGCTGCAGAGTCATCCCAGGAACGGCCAACAGATCTTTATCTGCCTGGGTAATGTTGAATGTGTAAGGATACTGAGAATTTACAGATGCATTGTAATACGCCCCAGACATCGGTAATACTACATTTGTACCAGTTATACCGTATCCTTGAAGTATATTGGATAATATAAATTGCTTGTTTACCAAGTGTGCTACAGCTTGCCTGAATCCTATGTAATTAAATGGGGCTCTTCTCAAATTGAACGTCATGTAAAAGAACCCGAAAGAAGGTTCTAAAGATAATCCTATACCAGGAGTGGATTGCAATTGGCTTACGTATGAAGGAGGTATGGACCAGTCTACCAAATCGATTTCACCGCTCATCAATGCCAATACCGCTGAAGTAGTAGAACCGTATAATACATATTGGACTTCATTCATATGTGCCTGGAAAGAACCCATCCAGTAGTTGGGGTTGGCGTACATTATTGCACCTACGTTAGGAGTCCATCCGCCTTGGTAAAACTGACCGCTTCCTATATCAGCTAAAGCGTACTTTGTACCACCTACACTAATATAACCACCATCCCAGGTGCTTACAGCCCCATACATCTCACTGTTGTTATTAGACCACATGTGGTTCTGCCATATTTTTCCTGGTATCAGGTATTCAGTAAGGGTCATGTAATAAAACGGAGCATATGGTTGATTTAAATTGAAGACTACTACATTTCCAGTTGGACCTTTTGGCATCGTTACATTAGCTACAAATATACCTGCAGGTGTGCCTGTTGATATTGTACCGTTTGTCAAGTATTTGATTGTGGATGCTGGAACAGGGCTACCAGATGGATTTACAGCTAATGGCAGCAGAGAGGGATTTGTGTTGGGTGAATTTATGCCTACCTGGTATGAAACAAAAACATCCCATGCATCCAAATGTGTATTTGCAACTGATGATGCTGTTGCGTTGGTCATCATTGCCTGTGGAACGATCCATGTAATGTTGGTTGCAAAGGTTACTGTGAATGATGTGAAGTTAGCATTTGGGGTTATGCTTGTGGCAGCCCAGTTCATGTAACCGTTGTTAGATATTGGAATGCTTGTTAACGAGTCGTAGAAGTAACCATAATAATTGGCATCCCATATACTGTTATCCAGTGGATTGAATGGATTCAATCCCGCAAAATCTTGTTGGTTACCAATAGTAAGAGTGCCGCTCGGTTTAATGTTGCTTTTAGGCTGTGCTGGATGTATAACCTGGTTTATTTTTGCAACATTAGGGGATGCAGCTGCACTCAATGCGCTGCTCAACATTAAAAAAGTCGCTACGAAAGCTAGGCTCAACAATAAGTATCGTTTAATCATATTTCTTCCTCCAAAACTTAAGCGTTTTATTCAATTATTGCTATATATAGTTTTCCATTTAATAACTTAAAATTAAATGAAAAGTTATAGATTTGAACCGTTTGAAGTCACATAAAGTTGGTTGTTATACAAAACAAGCGTTTCCTCTGTTTGCGCCACCATACTTCCCTTCTTTTCTATTAAAATGGGATATGGCTTAATGTATGGCATTATTTTTTTTACAGCTTCATTGCCATATTTTTTTTCTATCCATCTCATAGCAAAGGGCAACTTTCCGTACATTTCATACAGTTCTTTAACAATAGCATCACTTTTATTCGATATTTTTTTATTGAACTGAAATATATTGCCGTTTATGCCGTTTTCTACATATCCGATACCATTGGTTGTAAAGGGCTCAATGGCATAGGCATGGTTGGAGTATAATTTTTCCAGTGTACTGGTTTTAATGTTCCAGATGGAAAGATTTGCGTGCAGTGAATAATTGTCTAACCCGTGCCCTGTTAAATTGGATATCGGTTTGTATCCCCATTTCTTAATAGTATTTTCTATTTTTTCCCCGATGGAGGACAATCCTAGCACACCTTCATCAATAAGTTTTATTGCATTGTTTAAGGCTTCCTTTGATGCGTTTATTAAATCCTGGTATCTGTTTGTGCTTACCTCCACAGTTAGTGCTGTATCGGCAATGTATCCATCTATATGAACACCCAAATCTAGTTTTACTAAATCACCTTTAGCAAAAGTTCTTTTGTCATTATAGGAGGGGGTATAGTGTGCTGCTTCTTCATTTATTGATAAGTTTACCGGAAATGCTATACCTCCAGAATTATTCAATATGAACTCTTCAATTTTTTCTGCTACATTGTATGTTAGCTCCCCTTCTTTTATTAACTCTTTCCCATACATTTTTGCTTTAAAAGCAATTTTTCCTGCCTGTATATATTTCCCCAAAATAACATCGTTCATAGGTTCCATGTAGTATTGATTGATTATACTATATATAAGGATTCATTGCAATTCGATGCGTTAAATCTATAAATTTGAATTGCATGTTGTTTCTGTATAGCCCCGTAGTGTAGTGGTCAATCATGCGGGACTCTGGAAGTTTATCTGGAGATATCCTGCGACACAGGTTCGAATTGAAAAAGAAAATCCTGTCGGGGCTATATTACTGAGCAAGTAAAGTAATAGTAATAAGTAATAAATACAATTATTATAATAAACAATAAAATGATAGAATGGTTAGCAAAGGAAGGAAAAATTCTTATGGTATCAAAAACCATAAGGGTTTTTGCATATGGTTTTTTTAGCATAGCACTGCCATTTTATTTGAAATACCTGAATTATAGTGCTCTTTTTATAGGCGTTGTTATTACATTGGCTATTATTTTTAATGTACTTTATAATTTGGTAGTAAGTAAATATGCTGATAAATTGGGGAGAAGATTTTTTTTGCAAATTTTTTCTTTGTTTATGGTTGCGTCATCATTCCTTTTTTTGTTGCAAAATGTTTATTCAATCATTTTAGCTTCCATGCTAGGGATTATTAGCGTAACAGGTACAGAAACAGGGCCGTTCTTAAGCATAGAGCAATCTGCATTGACTAAATTTTCACCCTCTAATAAAAGAACACTTATGTTTAGCATTTATAATTTCTTGGGGTATGGGGCATCCAGTATAGGGTCACTTTTTGCTGGGATGCCTTTTTACTTTTTTACTACAAAATATGCATTTTATTTTATTATTATTACCTATGGAATAGTTGGCTTTGTACTCTTTTTACTTTATTTCTTGGTGGGTAATAAATTAGAATTAGAAAACATTAAAAAGTCAGATTACCATATAGATGCAGAAACCAAAAAAATAATCTTAATGCTTTCATTGTTATTTTCTATTGATGCACTGGGAGGAGGGTTCATAGTGCAATCAATTATAGCGCTGTGGTTAAATGCTAAATTTCATGTTGGCATTGGGCTTGTATCAATAATATTTTTTGTAGGTGGTATCATAACAGCCATCTCTTTTTTTGCTGCGGAATGGATAGCTAGGAAAATAGGACTTTTGAAAACGATGGTATTAACACATTTGATCTCAAATGTTTTCTTGATATTGGTGGCTTTTTCTAATATACTGGTTCTTGCAGTTGCCTTTTTATTTTTAAGGCAATCTGTATCTCAAATGGATGTGCCCACAAGGCAATCTTATATAATGGCTATTGTAAAACCAGAGGATAGGACTTCAACTTCATCCATTACAAACGTTTCTAGGGGATTGTCCCAGGGGATGAGCCCGTATTTATCTACATACGCTATTAGCATATCCGCCTTTTATGCCCCTTTTTTGTTATCAGGAGTTATAAAGATAGTATACGACGTATTAATATACTTAAAATTTAAAGATATAAAACCGCCTGAAGAAAAAACATAGTTTGTTAGCATTAATAATAATAGGTAATTATACAAAAAATTTTTAGATTAGTGAGCACTTTATATAAATGTGAATAAAAACAAATTGTTAGATGACAGGATTGTTTTGTACCTTTCTAATTTCGGAGGTAAAGGAAAGGTTGTAAAGCTTGAGCATTTAGCAGAGGTATTGGCTATACCTCTAATTGACTTAAAAGATTCTTTGTTTAGGTTGATGGAAAAAGATTTGATTGAAAAGGTTAATTTGAAGGATGTTGTTGCATTGAAGTTGACTAAAAATGGGGAGAAATATTCTAAAAATTTAAATGAAGTTGATGTTGTAGAATGGATTTTTAATGCAGGCATTAAAGAGAATTTTGGAACAGAGCAAAAGGGGGAGGAAAAACTATATCTGATAGAAAATGTGAATATTGAGAATATTTATAACTTATTTTATAAATTAGTTGATAGGGATGTTCAGGGATTGGTTATTTCCAGGCCAAGCAAGAAGGGATTGATAAAAAAAAGACCATATGTAAAATATTTCATGCTGACTACATCTCCAGGGGAATTCAACATTGACCCTACTAAGCTTATATCAATAATATCTACCATAACTACAGCCCTTCCTGAAAATGGTGTTCTTCTTTTTGATGGTATTGAATACCTTATAAGCCAGAATGGTGAAGAAAGCATCATTAAATTTATTCAACATACTATGGATTACCTGATTTCCAAAAACATTACTTTGCTTTTGCCTGTGTTGCCCGATGCCATTTCTAAAAGGTCCCTTGCCTTGTTGGAAAGGGAAATGGAGATTATAAAAAATGATGAGGATTTAACCTTAATTAAAAAACCAATTTTCAACAAAAAAAATGAGGATGTCCAGGATTTTGTAGATATGGTTTCATATCTGGAAACTATTGAAAAGAATTTTAAAAATAAAGGTGAAGTTTTTTACATATGGGGTTTTTCAGGCGTTGGAAAAACTACACTGGTAAAAAAAGCAATATCTTCCTATAGGCATTTATTGATGTGGGTAGATGTTGGGGATGGTATATCAGAAAAGAGAATTCTGGAAGAATTGTCATACGATTTAACAGTAAATGGTTTTCCAATGCTAGAAAATTACCTTTCTACCGTTGATGTCGTTGACCCCTTGCATGTAACAGGTATACTTAAGGATATACTGGGTAGTTTAAAGAATGTTGTACTGGTGTTTGATAATATACATAATGCAGGAAAAGGTTTGATAGATATTGTTGATAATATTGCGAATATTTGCCATAACGATAAAATTGGCACATTATTTGTTATAAGCAGGGAGAGTAATAGTATGGATAAGCCTTTTTTTAACAAGATCTACTTAAATGGCTTTGACCTTAAAGGTGTTGAGGAGTTTCTATCTTCAAAAGGCATTAATGATGTAGAAAGGGCAAAGAGATTATATGAAGCAACCTCTGGAAACCCTTTACTTATTAAATTAGTCTACAATCTAGAATCTATAGATAACGTAAAGATTACCGTTTCAGATTATGTTAAGAAAATCATAGAAGAAACAGAGATAGAAAGTAAAGAAATTTTAGGTAGGTTGAGCGTTTATAGATATCCCGTTAGCATAAGAGCCATTGCATTTTCAGAAGAAGATAAAAGATTGGTTGACAAACTTGTAAAGGGGGGTTTTATACAAGAAAGCAAAAACGGATTGGTTGCCGTCCATGATTTAATAAAAGATTATTTTATTAATTATAGTTCTAAAGAAAATTTGAACCGTTGGCATGATTTGGCAATTAAGCACTACCAGTACTTGATTTCGCAATCAGAGGATGAAAGGGGGTTCGTTTCCTATGAACTTGTATATCATACTCTGCATATAGGAGATTATTCAAATGCAAAAAAAACGATCGTTCAGAATTTTGTAGCCATTTTAGATGTTGGCCTAGGTAAGGATTTGATGAACCTTCTTAAAGATTTTGTTGATAAAAACAGGGAGGACTTGGAAATACAGCTATTGTATGCACACCTTCTTGCAGAAAACCGTTCTTACGATGAATCTTTACAGTTGTACATAGATGTTTTGAATAAATTGCATAAATTACCTAAAACAATGGAGGTACTAATAAAAATTGGCAATATACATTCTAGAATTGCAGATATATTACTTTACAAAGAGAATATTGAAGATAGCATGAAAAATTATGAACACTGTTTGGATATCGGTTTTACCCTTTCTAATTATGACCTTCTAGCACATTCCTATATGGGATTGGGGAGTGTATATTTATATGAAAAAAAATATGAAATTTCTTACCAATATTATTCACGCCTACTGGAACTTCTAGATAAATTGAAAGATCCTTATTTGGTAATAGATATATATAACAAAGTGGCCACTTTATTTTATCACTGGAATAGATACGATGAAGCGATTGAATATTTGATGAAAGGTATAGAAGTTTGTGATAAATACTCGTTGAATTCCCATAAAGCGCAACTGTTTTTCATGCTGGGAAAGATTCAGGCATATATGAATAGATTGGATTATGCATTGTCTAATTTTTATAGCGCAAGGAAAGTACTTGTTAGGTATTCTAGAGAAAGGGATATTGCGAGGGTGGATTATAACATTTCATTATTATTGTATTTGAAGGGAAAGATTATAGATTGTAACAAATTTTTGAATGAAGCAAAAAAAATAAAAAACATGGTTAAAGATGAGAATTTTCAGCTTTATAGCTTGTGGATGGAAATGATAATATTAGGCATTAAAAAAGAGGAAAATATGTTGATCGAATACATAAAAAAATACAATAATAAAGAGAATGCCTTGTTGATAAGTGCCTTTGAAAATAAAGATTATGGTAATGTTGAGGACAAACTTCACGACCCACTTCTAATGGAAATAAAGGATACTCTTAAATTTGTTAGTATGTTCCAAAAATAAAAAATAATTCCTTGCCTATCTATAAACATGAAAAAAATTTTAGTTGTAGGATCAGGCATTATGGGGGCAGGCATTTCAGAGGTTTGTGCAATAAATGGATATGAAATATATATGTATGATATCCAACAAGCTTTTGTGGATAAAGGAATGGAAAATATAAAGCAAAGCTTAGAAAAACTGCACAAAAAAGGGGTTGTTAATGAACAACCAGATGCGATTTTGAGCAGGATAACTCCTACAATTAATTTTAGCAATAACATTAACCCAGATATTATTATTGAAGCCGCACCAGAAAACATTTCTATAAAAAAGAAAATTTTTTCAGAAGTATCAAAAACATATTCCAACGTAGAAATACTGGCTTCAACTACTTCTTCTTTATCTATAACTGAATTGGGATCTGTTACCCCTTTTCCAGACAGGGTAATAGGGCTTCATTTTTTCAATCCTGCTCCGATTATGAAGTTGGTAGAAATCATTCCTGGATATATGACATCTAAAAACATTATAGAATCTTCAGAAAAATTCATTAAAACATTAAAGAAGGAGATAAGTTACTCTGCTGATCTTCCTGGTTTCGTTACATCTCGCATGATTGGGGTTATTGTCAATGAAGCGGCATGGATGTTATATGAATCGGTTTCATCCAAAGAGGAAATAGATAAAGGTATTGTACTTGGGCTCAACCATCCAATGGGTCCTTTGGCATTGGCAGATATGATAGGAATTGATACAGTATTGAAAATAATAGAGCGTTTATACACTGGCTTTGGAGACCCTAAATACAGGCCATGCCCTATTCTGTACAATATGGTCTATTCTAATAAGTTGGGCAAAAAAACAGGGGAAGGATTTTATAAATATTGATTTTCTACTACCATTTTACCTTTTTCTTTGGGTATGATTTTTAGTTTTCCATTATTATTTTCTTTAATAGCTTTTTCTGGGAATACATCGTGGAGAAATATTGCCAGGGCAGATATCTCTGAATGTGGTTGGTTGTATATAGCAACATTGTAGTTAGCTTTGAGGTATACTTCAATTGGCACTTTGGTTGCACCTATAACCACTAAAAGGTTATCCTCTTCTTTTTTAATTTGGTCCTTAACATCCCAGAGAGGTATACCGTACATGGTAAGATGTACAATAACACCTTTCCATGAATTTAATAATGTATGCCACTTATCCATGCCTTCCACTTGAAATGAACCGCCAAACCGTTCGTTTACACCTTTTATTGTTTTTTCAATACTTTTATCAGGTGGTGAGATGTATATCCCTCTGGCACCGAGAGCTCTTGCAACCAGTGCAGCATGTGTGGTGACACGCTTATCCCTGTCCATTCTATGACCTATCCTAAGAACATAAATATCCAATTTATCACCGGTTACTCACTTAAATTGTGAACCTTCAATACTTTCCCTTTTACCTATTTTATGTCCTTTAACTTCTAATTTGGTAGAACGCTTTGCAACCGCCTTTATTACCGAAGGGGATACCCCGACTTCTTTTGATATATCTGTATAAAATTTCCATTCGTTTCCTACTATTTTAAGTATTTTATTTTCTATTTCATTGAATTTAGAATTGCTTAGTGATGTTACATACATTATATCCACCATTTCAGATATGGGAGCCGTTATGTTTATTTGGAATGCACTATAATATGTCCTATATGCCTTCTCTGTTTGATTGTTTTGGTTTGTTTGCCATTTTACTTCAACTAGTTTTAATTTGTCTAGCAATGATACCGTAGATATTCCTTCTTCCCCGTATTTCTCTTTTATTATTGTTTCAGTTAGCCATTCATTGGATAACTCATTGAATAATCGCTTTTTGTTATTGCTATTTATTGTATGTATAATAAGAACCAGTTCAACTGGGTCAGTTATAACTTTTATTCTATTCATTCATTACCGTATGGAGATATTAACTTAAAATTGTTTCTATATATTTTGACCATTCATTTTTAATAATGAGGTTGTTGAATTGGTTTCTATATGTAATGTATGGGATGTCATGTTGAATAATCAATTGCATATATTTTTGTGAACCTTTGTAAATAATAAACTTTTTAAGTTAAAACACGATTATGTCTTGGTGTGCGGGGGTTCTCGAGCTTGGCCAAAGGGGCAAGGCTTAGGACCTTGTTGCGTAGGCATTCGCCGGTTCAAAAAATTGAAAATCCGGCCCCCCGCATTTCATAAAAAAGATTAAAATAAACATAACGGGATAAGCCATTGTATTTTGTAAGGTGTAAATATATGTCAGAAGATAGCACAGATTATTCTCCACAAAATGTGGAGCCAAAATGGCAACATTATTGGATTGATAATAAAATTTTTAAGTTTGATATCAGTTCGTCAAAACCTGTTTATTCAATAGATAATCCACCTAGGTATACTTCAGGGCCATTGCATATGGGTCATGCTATAGGCTATTCTTTGATAGATATTGTAGCACGGTACAAACGTATGAGAGGTTATAATGTGTTCTTGCCTTTGTGCTTTGATGGCAATGGTATGCCTATAGAAGTAAAAGTTGAAAAAGAATTTTCAGTTAATAAAAACAATACAGATAGGGATACATTGGTAAAGATGTGCTCGGATTATTCAAATTCAAATATAAAAGAGATGAAAGAGCAGTTCATAAAACTGGGAATAATGATGGATGAAAGTTTATATTACCAAACAGATAGCCCCGAATACAGAAAGTTTACTCAAATTACTTTTTTAAAGTTATATGAAAAAGGCCTAGTTTATAGGAAAGAACATCCTGTTATATGGTGCCCACATTGCGAAACTTCATTGTCAGCAGCCGATGTTGAGTACCATGATGAATCCAAAGAATTGTATTATGTTAAATTTCTAGGGGATGCTGAATTAGTTATAGCAACTACACGGCCTGAATTATTATCAACTTGCCAGCTTGTAGCAGTACATCCAGATGATGATAGATATAGAAACATCATTGGTAAAAAATTGAAAGTTCCTTTATTTGGTAGGGAGGTCCCAATAATAGCGGATGATAAAGTAGACCCTGATTTTGGCACAGGGGCTGTTATGATATGCACCTTCGGTGATAAAACAGATTTATACTGGGCTTATAAGTATAACTTAATTTTTATAAAAGGCATTGATGAAAAAGGCAAACTTACAGACGTTGCCGGAAAATATTCTGGATTGTACGTAAATGAAGGCAGAAAAGAAGTTGTCAATGATTTGAAAAAAGAAAATTACATTATTGACCAGAAAGTTATTAACCAAAGCGTAGGTACTTGTTGGAGGTGCCATACTCCTGTAGAATTTATAAACAAAACCAACTGGTTTTTGAAAACATTAGATTTTAAGCAATCCATAAAAGAGTTTAACGAAAAAATAATCTGGCACCCAGACTATATGTCCAAAAGGCTTGAATCTTGGGTAGATTCTTTATTGTGGGATTGGTGTATTTCCAGGCAAAGATATTTTGCAACCCCTATACCTGTATGGATATGCAATAAATGCGATTTTGTATTGCCAGCCAAAGAAGAGGATTGTTATATAAATCCTTTGAAAAAAGAACCATATATTAAAAAATGTCCGGTATGTGGAGGGGATATTGTTGGTTCTGATGAAGTATTTGATACATGGATGGATTCAAGCATAACACCCCTTTACAATACTTACTGGAAAAGGGATTATGATCTTTTTAAAAAACTGTATCCAATGAGTCTGAGGCCCCAGAGTCATGATATTATAAGAACATGGGTGTTTTATACATTGCTTAGGAGTATCCAGATTACAAATGAGGCTCCCTGGAAAGAAATAATGATACACGGTTTTATAATGGCACCTGATGGATCGCCTATGCACGCTTCAGCAGGTAATGCAATAGACCCTTTGCCAATAATAAGTGAATATGGTGCAGATGCATGGAGGTATTATACGTCTAAATGCAAATTGGGAGAAGATACTGCGTTTCAAATTAAAGATGTGCACCATGGCAGAAAATTTGCTAACAAATATTTCAATATTATGAAATTTATATCACTTATGGTTAATTCTAATGGTTCATCGATTGATGTTGTAAATGAATATATCATGCCACTTACAGATCGGTGGATTTTGTCTAGATACAGTGCTGTTTTGGAGGAAGTAACAGATTTCTATGATTCATACCAGTTTGACAAAGCAATAGCGTCAATAGAAAATTTCACCTGGCACGAGTTTGCTGATTTTTACATCGAAATGGTTAAAAAACGTGCTAAAGCAGGAGATAAAAATGCCCTTTATACGCTTTACAAAATAGGATTTGGAATAACACAAATGCTTGCACCCATAATGCCACATGTAACTGAAGATGTATTCCAGGAGATATTTAGAAAAGGTTATGCTTTTGATAGCATAGGGGTTACATTATGGAATGAATATTCATTTTTTGATAAAGAGGCCGTTAAAAAAGGAGAAATTGTTAAAAAGATTGTTTCCTCTGTGAGGGAGTTTAGTGGGGAAAAAAGAGTCCATAAGTTTAAGAAAATCATTTTGGTAGGGGAGATGGATCAAGAAATCAAGGAGGAAATTTTGGGGTTAAAGCATGTATTGTTATGTGATAATATAGAAATAAAAAATGCCGTGCAAACACATCAATTGCCTGTCAGTATAAAACTGAAAATGGATATTATAGGTAAGGAATATAGAAACAATACTATGAAAATTGTTTCATTGGTTTCTTCTAAATCCCTTGATGATTTATACAGTAACTTAAAGCAAAATGGGTATTTAGAACTCAAATTGGAGAATGATACAATAAGACTCCCTATTGATTATTTCAATATCCAGTTAATGAATTCAATCGACTCCGATAAGGTAGAAAAAGTAGATTCATCTCTTAACGACATTTCAATTTATGCATCTTATTGAGGCATGTAACATGGCAACTTTGGATGAGTTTGATTACAATAATACAAGGATTAACAAAAAAAATGATAATAACAAAAGCTATGATTCTATGGTTACAGAAAATATCTTGAGGTCAATTCAATGGGCAGAAAGGATTAACAAATTAGGTGTAATAAAGCAAAATGAGTCTATCAAAAACCTGATAGAAAAAATGAAATAGAAAAGAATTAATAGAATGATTATAATAATTATATATATAGATGATTAGGAATAGGAGGAAGAAGAAGGGGGTTGCTAGTGTTGTAGCTACCCTGTTTGCTATCATGCTAGGGGTTATTATAGTTAGCAATTATATTGCCACTGATTTGCCCCAATACGTTTACAATCAGGAGTATGAACACAGTGTTTATGTGCAGAATCAGTTCATGAACATACAGGCTGCAATTATGCAGGAAATGCTTACCCACAATTCCCTTATAACCGTTTATACCCCTGTGACGTTGGGCACTCCAGGTCTCCCTCCCTTTGCTTCTTCGAGTCCTGGTACGTTGACCATTGAAGGGTTGACTTACGGGCAGTCTAGTATAGATGTGAGTTATTATCATCCAAACAATGGTGTAAAAGATAAAACTTTGCTTACTGAACCATTAGGTGATATTGTTCTGAACCAATTCAACAAATATTACCCTATGCAAATGTTTTATTACGAAGATGGCGCCATATTTGTTTCTCAGGGAAGTAATAATGTTGTTATGATAAGCGCTCCTGATATACAATTTAACCTTGTTCATGGCTCTGGTAACAGTTATGCTAATGTTTTAAACCTTAGCGTTATACAGATTATTTCCTCTGATCTTGCCCCATCTACAGGGAGTAACACGGTAGGAGTGGGTGTAACAATGACAAACTTCGTTTCCAGTGTTAATCCTGGCAATCCTAATGGTGATGACGTATATGTTACAATTATCAGCCCTGTGGCTATTGCGTGGTACAATTACTTCATGAGCGTTAAAGCACAACTTACAGGTGGAAATGGGAATTCCGCACAGAATGAACTTAAAGTTACCCTAAATTCTCCTACTAATGTTTTGATCAAGTTTAGGAATGTAGAAACACTTAATTTTTATGAAGCGTTTGTTACTGTAAAAATCCAGCAATGATTGTCATTATTCAAAAATAATCTTCTAGTGCGTTAAAAAGGGTTTCCTCAATGCTTTTTTTGATGTCGTCTTCAAATTCTTTTACCAAATCAGGATATCTCTTTTTAACATGCATAACAATTTCTTCTATATTGAAAGATGTAAGATTTTGCTGTGATAAATATTGTATGATGTCATCTATTGTATCATCTTTTATATCCGCTATTTTTTCTTTTGCTTTCCAGTTTCGGTACATCTTTTCTTCCATTTTTTTTCTCCATTCTTTCTCATATTTTTGCAGGAATTCTTTGCTGTAATCTTTGCTTTCTATTGATTCTGCTGCTACTTCTCCAGCTATTTTTCCGGATAAACATGCTGCATGTATACCACCCCCCGTTAATGGATCAATCATCCTTGCTGCATCTCCGACCAACATCAAGTTGTCCCTTACTACGCTATCCAAAGGCTTGGATACGGATACTGCTCCGCCCACCATATCTATCTTCTTTCCTTTGCTCAATCCTGGCATTCTGCTTATGAATTCATCTAACATTCTCTTGGTATCCCCTTTATTTTTTAAAAACTTGAGCTCAATACCTATCCCCACATTGGCTACCCCTTCTCCCTTAGGAAATACCCAAACATAGCCTCCTGGTGCAAAAGACCCTATGTAGAAATCAGTATAGTTCGGATTGCATTCTATTCCAGCCATTCTATACTGCAAGCATGATACTTCATCATTGGTCTTTAAAAGAGTATTTAATCCACCCCATCTTCCGACCTGGGACTCAAATCCATCTGCGCCTATAATCATTTTAGCATTTATCCTGAAGTTTTCACCCATGTGCTTTGCCTTTACACCGGTTATTTTGTTTCCTTCTTTTATTAGATCTATAGCTGCAGTTTTTACCAGATAACGTGCTCCTGCCTTTGCCGCTTCTATTGCTAGAGCTTTATCAAATTGATCTCTTTCGATTATAAGGCCACCTTCCCTATTAACCATGGTCGTATCCACTTCTACATGGTTTAGTTTGGGAGAAAATACCCTTATACCATTGACTTCATTTGCAATCCATTTTTTATCTCTCTGTATACCTACTTCCTCTAGCCAGTATTTTGAAATTCCTTCTCCGCATCTTACAGGGGAACCTATTTCCTGCCTTTTCTCTACTACCACTACATCCTTACCTTTGGAAGCTGCACGTTTAGCGGCCATGCTCCCACCAGGGCCTGCACCTACCACCAAAACATCACAGGATATATCATTCATTTTGATTTGCACCTTTATACATCTTTTCATTGTTTTTGTGTTAATTAATTTTGTCATAAATATTATGTAGTTAAAATAACTACATATTTTATGCAAACGTTAGACAAATTGGCTTCTATACTTGGGCCAGATGTGTTAAGGGAATACAACGAAGCACTTGACCTTTTGCAAACTACGGGATTAACATTATATGAAGCTAAAACATATTTGGCTCTCATTGTCAAAGGATATGGAGAAGTATCAGTTATTGCTGCAACTGCAAATATTCCCAGGACATCTGCATATAAATCATTAGAATCTTTAAGGGATAAAGGATATATTTATTCTGAAAATGGAAGACCCGTAGTATACAAGCCATATTCCCCTCTGGATGTTTCTGAAAAAATAATAGATAAAATAAAGAATGTATTCCAAAAATTGAATGACTTGAGAAATGTAGTGGAAGAGGTTGGAGATCTGGAAGTTGTTTATATGATAAAAGGTTTTGATGAAGTTATAGAAAAAATAAAGGACATTCTAAACGCTTCTACTAGAAAATTTGTAATATCTTCCCCTAAATTTAATGTTATTCGTGACCAAATAGAGAAAGAGCTTGACAAGGCTTTAAAGAGGGGAGTTAATATAATAATTATACATCCACCTTTCCAAAGAGTTCCTCAAAATGTAGAATCTTATATAAAAGACGATCTGATAACTACAGACGTGTTAGGTGATTCAGAACAGGCACTTTTAGCTGGACCGGATCTTAGCATAGCTGGATATACCAACAATCCAATATTGGCAGAGCATCTTGAAGCGTTTATATCCTCTTTGATAGATTTCGCAAAAATGAAGAAAAATAAAGAATAGTTAGTCAATAGATAGCCTATTATATCCCTTAAGTTTTTTTATTTTTGTTGGTGCTTGATGATAGGCATTTATGCAACCTCTCTTGATGACTCTTTTGAAACAATAAATATATTGCGTGAAAGGAAAATACCATTCAAATTGTTAGATGATTTCAATAACATTCCTGTAGATGTTACAATAGTTATAATGTTTCCTCAAGGGTGTATTGTTGGAAAAGAATTTAAAATAACAGTAGGGTTAAAAGCAGGCATCCTTGTTGACCTTGCTTTGGCTGTTATAAATGGAAAAAAAGCAGAAAAGATTATATTAGGAATAGACCCTGGCCCATATCCAGCCATGGCGACAATTATAAACAATGTTGTTATGGATGTAGAACAATTTTACAACATGAACAAGATGGTGGATAAGGTTAAATCATATAGGTATATTTCTAACAAAATAATATTGAAAATTGGTAATGGTGATCCAGTTTATGGTCAAAGAATAATTAAAAAATTACATACAGTTGTGGATGAAACCATCATTGTAAATGAAAAAAACACTTCTAAAATTGCGAATAAATTTGATATTCCCTATTCTTCCAATGATGAAAAAAGGGTAAGACGCAATAAAGGTGCCGCTATTGCCATAGGGCTTGCAGACTAAACCGATAGCAAATTAAAAATACCATTTTATCGATGTTGGTAGTATATGCAGGGGTAGTCAAGCTTGGTCAAAGGCGCCAGACTAAGGATCTGGTCTTATAGAAGTCCGTGAGTTCAAATCTCACCCCCTGCATCAATATTTTAAGAAAGATTTTTGAAATACTTTGTGTAATTAAAAACCAGGAGATTTTAATAAGTTTAAATCAGTATAATCAAAAATATTTTTGGTAAAATAAAAATTTAAAAAATGTTTAAAGTGGATTTCCACAGTTGGGACAAAATTTGCTTCCTGGTTGGTAGGGAGTATTGCACTTGGGGCATTTGGGCAGTTCTTGAGGCTGCTGAACAACAGGCTGCTCTAAAAGAGTTCCACAATTAGGACAAAATTTTGCAGTGGAAGATACTGCCGCACCACATTTAGGGCATGTTTTAGTCGGTGCTGGAGTCGCACCAGCACCTGGTGCAGGTGCACCCATTGCTTGAGGGCTAGCCATCTGTCCCATCATCATATATCCCATTCCAATACCAGCACCTAAACCTACACCAGTTGATGCTGCACCAGCAGTTGGATTTTTGGCTGCATCTACCATAGCTCTTCCTGCTTGGTATTGCATATAATTAACACCCAGCACACCCATTGAGGCACGCTCATCAACAGCTTTTTGCACTTCTTCTGGCAAAACAATGTTTAAACCAGATATTTTGTCAATTGCAATTCCGTATTGGTCAAAATTTTCTTTGGTTCTACCCAATACCATTTGTTCTATGGTTGTAAGAGAAGAAGGAATGTCTAATACAGACATGCCATTCTCTTTCATTTTACCTAGTGCTTCATAAATTATAATTACTAACTGGTCTTTTAATCTATCCTCGACTTCCCCAGAGGTTTCTACGTTAAACGTTCCGACAAACTGGTTTATAAAATTTTCAGGATTGGAAACTTTATACCTGAATTCACCAAAAAGTTTGAGGTTTACAACTCCAAAAGTTGGATCCCTAAATGCATAGGGTTCCTTGCTTCCAAATTTCCCATCAATTATTCTTTTCTGGATATAATAAACTTCGGCTTGCTGCCTGACACCAGATAATTCATTCACCAATTTTCCTAGTATGGGAGCATTAAGGGAGGTCAATGCATACCTGTTAGGCTGATCTAAATATCCTATTGCTTTTCCATCTCTAAAGAACACTGCTATTTCATCTTCTCTGACAATTATGTTGTCATTCCATTGGATGTTCCTTGGGACCTTCCACATGATATTCCCTTGTTTATACTGGTTATCCCATGCAACAGTCATGGAACCAGTAAACAACCCCTGCTTATTATTAGCTGTTGATACAGAATCTTTCCTTCCTCCAAATAACATTTTACTCACCTTTTTATTTTTAATATGCCTTTATATTTTTCACTTCATTAAGCCTGTTAGAAAAAATCGTCTCTACATTTGACAGTTTGGTCATGATATCGTTGACAGAACTTATAAATTTGCTTTTTTCGTTGATAGACTTCAGTGTAGGTATAGTATCCAATATGCTTTTTACATTTGTTCCCAACTGGTAGTCGTATTCGTATAACCTTTCTTCTATTTCAGGTGTTACTTTGATGTCCCATGAAATACCGCTATACCCTAGAGTCATATGCCTTATTTTTCCTTCTATATCCTGGATTGTAAATATGAGTTTTCCGATCGAATGTAGCATATCATTATCAGGGTGATCAACGATTGAACTTCTTACTTCATCAAGCTGGCTCTTTCCACTTCTTAGCATATCTGCAATTTGGTTTCTAAGTATGTTGTCCGCGTTCCTGAGATCTTCACCTCTCCTATAACCAGAATATCCAGGTATGAGTAGCTGTATTTTTTTAATTGCACCTCTATCTTCTTCTATTTTATCTCTAATGTCTACCATTAGATTACCTCATATTTACAATTTGATTATTACTATTTTAACTTATTGATTTACAAGAAATTATATATAGCAAAATATAAAATATAAAAAGTTGGATAATATCTTAAATGCTAGTGTTTGCTTTTAGTATTTCCATTATTGGCCCATAATGATTTCTTATTGTTATCGGTGTAACATGTGCTATCTTTGCAATTTTATCTTGGCTCAGCTCTATCCCCAGTTGCAAGGCAGTTATATATGTTACCGTTGCTACGATCCCTTGTGGGAGAACACTTGATACCTGATACTTTTCCTTGACAATTTGCAAATATTTATTTATCATTTTTCTAGCTTCTACCGAAAGTTGTAATTCATCTGAAAATCTGGAAACAAAATCTTCAGGGCTAAGCAAGGGGATTTTCAACTTCAGCAATCTGTTGATTGTAGAGTATGCCCTTGTAATTTCAATCCTTGATGACTTGGAATACTCCGATATTTCTCTGATTGTTCTTGGGACATTTTTCATTCTAGAAGCTGCATATATGGAAGCTGCTACCAAAGAAGTTATTTTTTTGCCGTGTGTCATATTGGTTTTTGTAGCCCTTTTGTATATATCGAAAGCTTCTTCCTTGACTTCTTTAGATATGTTCATTACAGCACATATCCTGTTAAGTTCGTTGTAAGCAGTTGTAAGGTTCCTTTGCTGCCCCTTTGCATTTTTAATTCTTTGATTAAGAACCCTTAAGTTGGAGAACTTGGATATTGTGTGGTTGGACAATTTATTCCCATGTATATCCCTCTTGTCTTTACCTATTTCACTATCCAATGTAGAAAAAGGCACGCTCGAATTTGAAAAGTCACCGTATCCAATGCCTTCTGTATTTTGGTTAAAATCTATGAACTCTCCTTCGTCAATGAATAAATTTTCAGCAATAACCAATCCACAATTCTGGCATATAAGTTCGCTTGAGATTTTGTCCCTTACAACATTTTTGCTGTTGCATTCTGGGCATTGATGCATGTTAATATAATCTTTCTGATTATTTGTTTCCATATACTTTTCTTTAATCTTTCCGTTCATCTTACTCACCCTATTTCTTAATATAAAATATGAATAATTTATAGTTTGTTTGTACTTTTTGTACAAACATCAAAAATTGGTAGAAATTACATCTTTGTTGGATAAGGCATTCAAAAGCCTATTTTTTACCTTGCCGTTTATAAGGCTTCCATGGATTCCAATTTCTGAGAGGTTTTGCATTACTTCTATTTTTTTAAGAATTCCCCCTGTTGCATCACTATCTTTTTTCCATGCTACTATCTCTTTGGGATTAACCTCGTTTAAATCAGGAATCAATTTTTTATTCTTACTAAATACTCCATCGATATCCGAAACAAATATAACTTTTTCTGGTTTGAGGTTTTTAGCTAGATGCAGGATTATGTCATCTCCAGAGATGATAGAAAAATTCCAATGGGTGTCTAGGGCAACATCTCCAAACAATACAGGAGTAATTTGTTTTTCAACCAATGTTTTTATTATTTCTATGTCAAAACTTAAAATATTACCTTTTTCCATAATTACAATAGCCCTTGGTGGTATAGAAATTGCATTTAATTTAGCTTTCTTTGATGTGTTCAATATTTCATAATTGAGCTGTAAAACATCTAAGGATACTTGTGATACTGCATTATAATCGTATACTGCATTTTTTCCTATTCCCGCTTGCTTGGCTATGATGTGCCCATACGAACCTGCACCATGGACAAGGATTACCTGCTGTTTCGATTTAACTATTTCTTTTATCAAGTCCCCTGCAATTTTTTTGTTGAATGTCTTATAGTCAGATTTATTTGTTATTACACTACCACCTAATTTTATAATGTACATATCCATCCATTAACTGTACATCGCTTTAGAATCGTTGGTTTGGGTTGTAGCATGCTTTTGAATCATCTTTATCTGGTTTTCTATTTTTTCAGCTTCTTCTATAAGTGGAACCGGATCAACTTTAGTTTTCAACAAAACTGTATTAATAATGTCTATTACCTTAGCAGCAGCTCTTGCATCCGGATATTCTTTGTGCGCTTCTGCTAAAAAAGATATAACATCGTAGTCAATCCTTTTTCCTTCGTTTAACAATACACCGGATACTCCACTTATCACTCCTTCTATCAAAGGAGTAACGTTGGGTTCTATATATAACTCCCTAGCTCTTTTAGTAGAAGCTGCACCATATACCTTTGGAGTAATATTCTCCTCGTTTTCATTTACAAGACCACCGGGTGAAATTATCATTGAACATTTTTGTTCTTTAGCCCAATCTAGCATGGAGTGAGCAATTGCCCTTATCATATGCTGTGGGGGTTGAAATTCAGATAAAAATACAACCAATTTATCAACGGAATGGTCGTTTTTCGCAGTTCTTGTACCAGCATATATTCTAACGGGATTCAAAGGTTCCCCTTCTTTAACCAATGAAACAGGAGGAAATGAATCAGATTCCATTACACCTATTTGCTCCATATCTATTATATTTATTATGTAATTAGCGACTATAGAGCTTACTAACCCTACCGTAGGAAAACCATCAATTATTATTGCATTTGTATGATCTTGCCTTTTCATTTCAAATATTTCAATATCCTCTGCCATTTTATTTACCCTCTTGCTAATGATTTATTGATTTTTATTTATCGATACATACTATAATATTTTTTTCACATATTTTTTGGTTTTTTGCATTAACATGCTTATCATTCTACACAGCAACTCATTTTAGATATATCCCTGACAAAAGACTGCGCTGCCAACTTTATCCCTTCTGAAAAAGAGGGAAATATATGGCTGGTAGAGATTATGTCTTCGTAGGTAAATCCGTATTTTACAGCATATGCCCCTTCAGTTATTATGTCAGTGGCAGAAGGGGACATTATATGCATGCCTACAATTTTGTGTGTATTTTGGTCTGCAATGATCTTTATTAATCCATCTGTTTCATCCACTATAGAAGCTTTGGTAAGGTTTTTTAATGAAAAGGTCCTCGTTAAACATGCCCCCTTTTTCTCATTGTATTCTTTTTCAGTGTATCCAACACCTGCTATCTGTGGCTTGGTAAACACTGCCCATACGGCAGAGTTGTAATCTATATGCTCTTCTACACCAAATATGTTCATAGCAGCAATAACACCTTCCCTTGCAGCTAGCGTTTCTAGATAAAGGTGTTTAGATGTGCAATCCCCAGCTGCATAAACATTTTCAGCAGAGGATTTCATTGTGCTATCAACTAGAATATACCCGTATTTATTTTTATCAATACCAGCATTTTCCAATTGCAAAAAATCAGTGTTTGGAGACCTGTTAGTTGCAATGAGTAGTTCATCAGATTCTATTGTATCAATGCCATTTGGCGTATCAATTTGCACCTTTTTCATACCTTCTTTTTCAGATAAATTCAAAATATTTGCGTTGAAATAAAATTTTATTCCCTCTTTCTCTAATTTTTGTTTTATTGCTTCTATAATTTCTGGTTCAGTATTTAAATGAATTCCGTGTCTGGCAATGATTGATACTTCAGACCCAAAGTGTAGAAAGGCCTGTCCTATTTCAAGTGCTATTGCACCTGCACCTATTATTGTAATTCTCCTTGGAAGCTTATAAATATCCCATACAGTGTTGCTTGTCAGGTATTTTACATTTTCAATCCCTGGGATTGACGGAATTGAAGGTGTAGACCCTGTAGCTATTATTATGTTATATCCATATAGTTGAGTAATATCATTTCCGTTAACCACTTCTATAATATTATTGCTTTTAAATTTTCCTTTGCCTTTGTATACATCTACATTTTTATAATTTTCAATTACTTTTTCGTATTTATCTATTCTTGAATTGTTAACAAATTGCCTTAACCCCTGCATAAGATTATCAAAATCAAATTTAACATTTGAAGCACCAATTCCTTTTATTGATGGATGGAGGGGTGTATAAACAGAATGGGATGCTTCTAAAAAATACTTGGATGGAACACAACCAACATTCACACAGGTTCCGCCTATGGGGCCAATACCGACCATTGCAATTTTTGCTTGACTTGAGGTTAATTCGCTTGCTTTTATCGTTGCAGAAAAGGCTGCTGCACCATTGCCGATAATTATCAGATCATATTCTCTCATCGGTCATTCTACCTTTCTAATCTGTGCTTTGTAAGGGGAATCTTTGCTGAAAACTGGCAATTTAACCAAATCATGTGGCGATAGTGTTTCACTTTCTATAAACAAAGTAGCAATACCATCGTCAAGGGAAACATTAACCTCTTTCGCACCGGCTTTCTCTAGATTGCTTTTCACAGTGTAAACACAATCCTCGCATGTCATACCAAAAATTTTCAATGTTACTTTATGAACATTCATAGAAAGTTTATTTTGAAATAATATATAAAGATTACGTATTTATATATACATTTAAATTAAAATATTCAACATAAAATTTTGCAGATATTTGCTATCATTATAGAAATCATTTTAATTTAGAATCGCGATATAGCAAATGGATTCAAATATAATAAAAACTCAAAAAGTTTGGTGTTATGATAAAAATCCATTTAAAAAAGGTGTAAAAATGTCTAAGAGATATAATAAGAAAAAAGGGGATTTGCCAGAAAAGATGGACATAAAAGATCTTCTTTATAAAAAATGGGCATCGGAAAAGGATTCTGCTGCAATTGAAAGATTTTTGGATGAAACATCACCTAAATCTGATAATGAGCTAAAAGAAATATTGGAAGGATTTTATACCAATAAAAGTAAATATGCTTTGAAAAGGGAACTTACTCCAGCAGAAAAAGCACAAAACCTTATGTATGATGCATGGGCTGAGCCAGACAAGAAAAAAAGAATTAAAATGGCAAAAAAAGCACTTGAAATATCCCAGGACTGCCCAGATGCATATTATCTTTTAGCAGAATATTCTGATGATGTTAAAGAGGCTGAGGCTTTTTTTGAAAAGGGGGTCAAGGCAGGGGAAAGATTACTAGGAGAAGATTTCATAAAAAGCAAGGAAGGCAATTTTTGGAAGATTGTCAGGACTAGACCATATATGCGTGCACTTTTTGGATATGCAAATGCATTATCATTTCAAGGTAAAAGGGAGGAAGCAATTAAAGTATATCAACGTATGTTAACCCTTAACCCTTCCGATAATCAGGGTGCTAGGTATCAGCTGCTTATAGAGTTAATGAGAGCTGGAATGAAAGACAAAGTAGAGGAATTATTCAAGAAGTATGAAGATGAGGGGGCTCCTGATTGGTTGTACAATAAAGCTCTCTGGAACTATATCGTTAATGGGGATACCCCAGATTCTGAAAAACTTTTGGAAGATGCCTTGAATTCTAATCCTTATTTCATTGTATACATGGCAGGGATTAAAAAATTACCTCGTACAATTCCTAAAAATATTAACAATGCTAAAGAAAGCGAAGCTGTTTCATATATCTATTCTACATACGATATTTGGAACAATGCAAAAGGTGCATGGGAGTGGTTGCTTAAAACTTCTTCAAATATACTGAACGAAAAGTATGGAAAGGATGTAAAACATTAGCCATATTTTATTTAAATTTATTGAAAAAAGATACAGTTTCATTGAACTGCCTTACTATATGCTCTTTTTCCCTGAACCCATGCTTTTCCCTTGGAAATACTATTAAGTGTACCTCTTTACCTTTTTCTTTGAGAAATCTGTAATATTCGTAGTACTGTCCTATAGGTACATAGGGATCGTTTATTCCGTGCATTAATAGTATTGGTGTTTTTATATCGTGTTTTATGTGTATAGGGGAATATTCTATATATTTATTAAAATTATAGGGGTCATCATCTAGATGTATTTTGTCCCATTCATATAAATTGCTTGTTCCATGAAAACTCAGCCAATTTGATATACCGAATAGGGATACAGATGCCTTGAATATATCCGTTTTTACTATTGCAAGTGCAGATATGTATCCACCGTAAGATCCACCGGTTATGTACAACCTATCAGTTTTTACTTTTCCAGATCTTTTTATATATTCAATCCCAGAGATTATATCCTCAAAGTCTTTTCCTCCCAGATCACCCCTGTTAGATTCTGCATATTTCCTTCCCTTACCTACACTACCCCTGTAATTAGGCATAAAAACAGAGAATCCTTTGCCCATATATATTGAGGTCCTATCCAAAAAGGAGGAATAAGAAAAAGATGTGGGACCGCCATGCACGTATACAATCAATGGGTCATCTGGATTTTTTACTCTTAATATGCCATAGCATTTAAGGCCGTCGATGCTCTGCCACTCAACTATTTCAGAGGGGTAAGATTCTAGTTCTTTGAGAGATTCATTGATGTTGGACCTTTTTTCTTTTTCAGAAATTATAAAAATTTCAGGGGGGAGAGCATCGCTGGAATAGGAAAATGCAATCGTATTCTGTTCTATTGAAAATGAAGGAGAATATACTGGATATACTATCCCCTTCCCTTTCCATAAAATTTTTTTTGTGCTTAAATTTACAATAGAAAAAGTCGTTTTTTCATTTTTTAATGCAACAATGCTTTCCCCATCTATTGTTTTTGAAAACTCTACATGTGAAAAGCTTGCTTCTTCCCCTTCAGTTATGTTTTCTGGTTTGTCACCATTTAGAAGTATTATATCCCCCGAAACTACATCCCTATCGCTCATTATAGATTCAATGAAGACAATTTGATTTTCTTTTGAAATCTTCACTTTCCCTATTTGCCTAAAACCTGGTTCATAAAGGATTTCATATCTCCCATCCATTTCAATTCTAGCCAATTTAGTTTTATACCAATAACTTTCCTGGGGTTTTTCAGATATTACCGCAATTATGTTTTCACCATTTGTGTCAAATTCCCATATCTGTATTTTGTTTGTGATTTTTTTAATACCGCTTGAAAAATCAATGATATACAGATCATCGTATTCATCAGATTCCTCATAATAATATGCGTCATCCTCTTTTTCTTCTTTCTTTACATGCCCTGAAAAAAGGATTTTTTCATCGTGCCATTTTGCTGATTCGATTTCACCTGAAAATGTTATTGGCAAATTGTTTTTTGTATTTACATTGAAAACATTTATTGTGCTTCCTTCCACATACAGCAATTTTCCATTATGGAATGAAAGGGAATGTATCCCATATCCTTCTATTCTTTGTATTTCATTCAACGAAGAATCGTAAACAACAACATAGGTCTTTTCCTTGGTTTTTTTATATTCCCTATAATTATCGGAGAGTATAGCTGCAACATATTTCCCAGAATTGCATAAAACTACTTCGTTTATGTTTTTTATGTTTAAATAATCAGTGATTGTTTGATCTTTCATGTTAATAGATTTAATTACCAGTATTAAAAACATTCTGCAATAAAATTTTTATATTCACGTAGTTATTATTTCATTTTTTTTCTAAATAATATATAATATAACAACGGGTCCAAGAGGTTTATTGCGCCTCCTAACATGGGTGGTAAATCTATGCTATATGCCATCATATTGCCAGCAATGGGAGGAGAGAGTGCGGAAAAACCAGTCCTGGTAAAGGAAGTTGCACCCGAAGTTGTTGCACGTTCGCTTTCATCTACAATCCCCATGGAAAAGGATTGCCTAACAGGAACCGCACCCATTTGGAATCCATTCCTTAAAACGAACAAGAAAGCAGTAAGATACAGCAAGGGGCTTAAAGCTATTAAAATAAGGGAGATAGAGGATATTACCCTAGACCAAACAATCGTTTTAAGTTCATTCTCCTTTTTTATGATTATGGGAATAAGTAACATCATTATGGTTGTAAAAATATTTGCAACCCCAAATATTATTCCTATTTGCCCTGCATTTAAGCCAAATTTAATATAGAACCATAACGAAAAAATCGGACCTATCATTCCCGCACCTATACCTGCAGGTATTGTCGGGAGGGATAATTTTATTATGTTTTTCCACGACATTTTTGGCAGAATATGTTTGCTTCTGAGCATGGTATCTTTGATAAGCATTGTAATACCTGCACCTATAATACCTAATAAAGATGCCAAATAAAAAAGCAAAAATACATTGATTTTTAAAAGGTCAAAAACACTTATAGTAAAAGCCCCAATAACACTGGATATCATTCCTATAGCGGAAGCCATGCCCAGCACGCGTGAAAAGTTTTCCCTTTTTGTGTATTCAGTAACCATAGCGCTTTGGATAGCCCCAAAGGGACCGCCTGAACCAATCGGGCCACCACCCGAACCGGTAAATCCACCAAATCCAGATAGTAGAGAAAGCATCAGGAGGTTATTTGTCTTCAGAAATAAAAAGGAGGATATTCCAAATAATATAAAAAGAATAAAAAGTACTTTTTTTCTACCGTAATGATCGGCAATCATGGAAAGAACCAGGGCAAGTGATGCATTAAGTATTATTGCAGCCCCAAGTATTATTCCTATAAATAGATAGGAATATCCTATTGATTTTAAATATATACTTAGCAATACGTTGAGAAAGCCGTAACTATAGCTCAGCAACGCTCTTGCGCCAATGATCTTTTTTACGTTGCCATCCATTTGATCAACTTATTTTGTTAAATATTATAATATAAGGATATTTCAAATCTTTTGATTTGTATAATTTGAACCCATTACTTTCAAAATCCTCAATTATGGTTTCTTTCTTTACGCGCATTGGTGGCCCCAAATAACCTTTTTTCGTTGAAATCCATTATAGCAAAATATTTTTTGGTTATATTGCCTATTGCCTTTATAACAGATTCCTTGCATCCTTGCCTTGATCCATGGTAAACATTGGACATAAATGTAAGGTCATAACCACCTTCAGAAAAATTGCATAAATTCGCCTTTTTTGTTATGATTCCTAGCTTATTAAGTTCAGTGAAGTACGTTGGGTTTATGTCTATTGCGGTAAAAGATTTACCATATTTAAAAAATCCTTTTGAAAAGAACCCATCACATCCTAAATCAACAATATCCCACTCTTTTTTAATTTCTAAAAACCCCATAATTTCTTTTATATCATATGCATTTGGACGCATTAAAGCCCCGTACCAGTGGTGCCTGTGCATTCCATTATGCTGTGCCTCGTTGTTTTCTTTCATACATGTCACCAATAAATATATCATCTATAAGTGACATATATATAAACTATTTAAGAATTTAGGTTTTCAATATGAGGGATAATATCATCTATCAATTTTTTCATTATCTTGAGCTGATTTTTATGGTTGATCAGAAAATCCTTTCCTTTTTCTGTTATATAATAAATTTTAATTGCTCTTCCCGTCTCACTTTTTGAATCTTCATTCCTTATGCAACCTTTCCTTTCTAAAGATTTTAGGATTACATAAATCATACCCGGAGGCATACGCCCCTCTAACTTTTCAGATATTTTTTTTTCTATTGCATATCCGTGTAAAGGACCATCTACTAACAGCTCCTTTGTAATTAAAATAGATATAATGCCCTTTAACATTTTTTCTCTTGTCATGACTAAAATAATTTATGTTGTTCATGCTATAAATAACTTATCCATTATATGATATTAACATTTTATATTTCTTTCAGGAATTTAATGATCAGTCCAATTTTATATTTATGGATTTGATCATAACCTTAATGGGAAAATCGTGCGGTATTGGGTTTTGATAACCAGTATTCAAAAAAATATAAAAATAAAAATAGAAAGGGTTATTCAACCATTGTTATCCAGTTGTTGTATTTTGATACCTTTCCATGGACGATATCTTCCACATGCTTCATTACTGTTTGTGTAATTGGACCCACTTTCCCTTTGCCTACAACTTTTTTGTCTACTTCTACAACCGGAGTAATTTCCGCTGCTGTACCTGTTAAAAATACTTCGTTGGAGAGGTATAGTTCCTCTCTTGATATGTTTACTTTTCTGAGTTTCACACCCATGTCACTTAATACATGGAAAACAGTATCACGTGTTATTCCTCTAAGTAGACCAGAAGATGTCGGTGGTGTGACCACTTCCTCCTCTCTTACAAAAAATATGTTTTCACCAGTGCCTTCTGTTACATATCCATGTTCATTCATTAAAATTGCTTCGTCATAACCAGCTTTTATAGCTTCTATTTTAGCCAATACTGAATTTGCATAATTTGCAGACGCCTTTGCCATTACCGGTAAACTTGTGCTTGGGATTTTGTGCCATGTAGAAACCATGCATTTTATCCCGTTTAATTTAGCAGAAGAACCTAAGTATGCACCCCATTTCCATACAGCAATGGCTATTTCTACAGGGTTATCTAGAGGGTTTACCCCCATATTTCCGTATCCGAAATACACGAGCGGTCTTATATAGCATTCATTGAGGTTGTTTGCTTTTATTACCTCTTTAATTGCATTTTTTACTTCTTCCTGTGTATAAGGCAGCTTCATTTCATAGATAGCGGCACTTTCAAACAACCTTTTTACATGCTCATCTAACCTGAATATTCCAGCTTTTCCATCAATGTTGTATGCACGTATTCCTTCAAAAACAGCAGTTGCATAATGAAGTGCATGCGTTAGGACGTGAACTTTGGCGTCGTTCCATTTTACTAGCTTACCATTCATCCAAATATACTCTAATGCTTCCATAGGTGGTATATATCTAATAAAGATTTAAATTTTGTTTATTTTTTTGGGTTTTTTCCTTTTTTCAGTTGAAAAAATAAAAATTGTGTTAAATATGAAATAGATTAACTTATTGCCCACTCTCGAACTTTTGTGTGTTATGATTTGTATATGAATTTTTTGCGTTATTTTTTAGATTTCTTTATATTTACTTGAATTATTTAACCTTAAAAGGTGATTTTAAATGTCTAAAATTTTTTCCATTAGAATTGGTGGCATGGCAGGAGATGGGATTTCCTCGTTGGGGGAAATGGTTTCAAAGGTAGCTATAAGGTCTTCTCTTTATGTGAACACATACAATAGTTACCAGTCAGTAATAAGAGGGGGGCATGTGTGGTACCAGATAAGGATTTCAGATGTTCCACTTAAGTCATATGGGGATAGCATTGATTTGCTTGTATGTATGGACAGGGATACTTATAATTACCATGTGCCCTACCTAAATGACAATGGGAAGATAATAATTGATCCAACTAAGATGGAGGGAATTGTCAATAATAAAATTATAAGTTTGCCTATGCTTGATATTGCTAGAAAGTTTAGTGATAAAGCTATATTGCAGAATATCGTTGCTTTTGGGTTTATTTCAGCAATAATAGGTGCTTCATGGGGGGTAATAGAAAACGTTATAAAGGAAAATTTTGGAAACAAAGGTGATAAAATAGTAAGTGAAAACCTTAACGCATCGAAAGCAGGGTTCGATGAGGTCCATCATTATAACATGGAAACAGTATTTTCTAATGTAAAGCCAAACAAGATTTATATGATGAGTGGAAATGAAGCCATAGCCTTCGGCGCTCTGTCAGCGAATTGCAAATTCCTTGCGCAATATCCGATGACCCCTGCTACTTCTATACTTCATTGGCTTGCAGAACATAGCGAGGAAGCAGGTATAATGGTAAAGCAAACAGAGGATGAACTATCAGCAATAAATATGGCTATAGGTGCAAGCTATGCCGGTGCACGTGCAATGGTTGGCACTTCTGGTGGGGGTTTTTCACTGATGGTTGAAGCCCTTGGTTTAGCAAGCATGATAGAAGTGCCTTTGGTTATTGTTGATTCTCAACGTACAGGTCCTTCAACTGGTTTGCCTACAAAAACAGAACAGGGGGACCTTAATATGCTCGTTGGTGCATCTCAGGGGGATTCCCCTAGAATTGTTTTGGCACCGGGATCGGTAGAAGAAGCTTTTTATTTAACCCGTGAGGCTTTTAACTTGGCAGATAAATACCAAATGCCAGTTATCATAGCAGCTGATTTGTCTTTATCAGAAAGATATGAATCAATAAACAAATTGAACTTGCAGGCAAATATAGATAGGGGACTTATAGCGCAGGAAAATGCTCCTGATTACAAAAGATATGAATACACTGATACGGGCATATCATATAGAGCATTTCCAGGTATGAAAGGCGATGAATACGTTGCATCGAGTGATGAACATGATGAGTACGGCAGGCTTGTTTCAGATGTACTTGCAGGAATACCATATGGTATAGAAAAGAGGGTTTCATCCATGGAAAAAAGAATGAGGAAGCTTGAGCATTTCAAGGGTACTATAAATTATAATATTTTTAAAGAAGGGCATAAAACCAGTAACCTTATAGTTTCCTGGGGCTCTACGCAGGGAGTTATCAGAGAGGCAATTGAGGAAATTAGCAAAGGCGGTTTGTATTTCGATCATTTGCACATGACTGTTGTATGGCCCATCAACGGGGAAAAATTAAAAGAAATTTTTAGCCATTATGAAAACATTTTGATCATAGAAATGAACTTCAGTTCCCAGCTTGGAAGGATTATAACCTCTGAAACGGGATATGTTTTTAAGCATAGAATGTTAAAGTATGATGGAGAACCTTTGTACACTAAAGAAGTTGTTAGATTTATTAAGAAAAATGTTTCTATTTTTAAAAAAGGTGATTAAAATGGTTGATTACAAAACAAACGTAAAACCAACATGGTGTCCTGGTTGTGGGGATTATGGAGTGTTGAGTTCCCTTGTCAAGGCTGCTGAAATGCTTTCTTTGAGTCCTGATAATACCGTTTTAGTGTCTGGTATTGGTTGTTCTTCCAATTTGCCCCATTTCTTCAATTCATACGGTATTCACAGCATACATGGAAGAGCAGTTGCTGTTGCAGAAGGAGTCAAATTGGCAAACCCGGATCTAACGGTTATTGTTGTAGGAGGGGATGGAGATGGCTATGGCATTGGATTGAACCATATGATACATGCAATGAGGAGGAACATAGACATAACTTATGTTGTTATGGATAATGATATATACGGCCTTACAACTGGTCAAGCTTCTCCAACAAGCATGTTAGGCCATAAAACAAAGTCAACACCTAGGGGAGTTATAGAAAATCCCATTAATCCAATTTCTATTGCCTTGAGCGCCGGTGCAACTTACGTTGCTAGGGGTTTTTCAGGAGAACCCTCTCAATTAGCCCAGTTGATAAAACGTGGAATTGAACATAGGGGATTTTCTTTAGTGGATGTTTTTAGCCCCTGTGTATCATTCAACAAGTTTAATACATATGAGTGGTTCAGGAACCACGTTTATAAGCTGGAAAACAATAATACCTCTGACTTCATTGAAGCAATGAAGCATGCCAAAGAAACTGAAAAATTGCCTATTGGTGTTTTTTATGAAGCTATGATGCCTACATACGAGGACCTGGAAACGGTATTGAAAAAGGGCCCTGTTGCAAAATCTGAGCCACCTAGAAAAGAATTGCTTGAAACCCTTATGGAAAGTTTTGCATAACCTTTTATTATTTTTGGTATATGCAGGTGCCGGGATTTTCAACATTTTTGAACCCGGGCTATTAGCTATCTTCTTTATAAATGGAAGGCTAAGATCCTACCAGTCTAGATCACACCTGCATTATAGCTAATATAATTTTTTTTTGTATATGATACTTTCCATAGTATTTTCTTTTTATATGATCGTTTCAAAAGAACACGCAAAAGTTATTTAAAAGTACACTCTTATAAGATTGTGAATGAAATAAGCAGTTTGTTCTTTTATGATTTTGTTGTTTGGTTCAAAAAAGAATGGCTTAATAGTTATGTAGACAAGGTAATGCATTCGGATAAAATCATTATTAAGATAAAACATGAGAAGGAAAGTTCATATCTATGCCTTGTTCCACAGGTAGGTGCATTTATAGGGGATTCTTTAAATGTTCCACAAAATATGGATAGTATTGCATCTTTGTTCAGAAAATATTTAGCCGGATCATTTATTATAGATGTATGGCAATATAATTTTGATAGAATCATTGTTTTCGAATTTAAAAAAAATGAATCTTTATACAGGGTTATTTTAGAAGGATTCAGAACAGGATCTATTGTTTTGCTTGATGGATGGAATATTCTGTGGGCAGATGTTCAAAGGTCATGGAAAGATAGAAAAATATTTCCTGGAGAGGAATATAAATTTCCACCTTCTAAAACCAATCCTCTTGTATTGACCCAGGATGAATTAATTGGAAAGGCAAGTGGTTTTGATTCTACCCTCTGGAAATTTCTCAATTCACATCTTGCATTGGGTAAAGAAGTTTCAGAATATATCATTACCAAACTTGGCTTTGATGGAAAAAAGGATTTGAAGCATTATACATATGAGGATTTGAAAAAGATATATGAATTATGGCGCCAAATATTAGATCGTACTAGCAACACCCCGGATGTTTATTACAATGCATTGGGGGATATTGACCTTTTTGATCAACATGATGATAGCTGGGTTAAGGAAAGCATTTTGAGAATAATTGGAAAAAGAGAAGAGATTATCAGTGCACAAAACAGAGAAAAGGCATTGAAAGAAGAGAATGAAAAAAAAATAGAAGAAATGAAGCATTTGCAACAGCAAATAGCTAAATTGAACAATGAAATAGATAAAGCCAATGAATCTGTGCAATTGATATACAACCATTATTCTGAATTGATGGAGATACTTGCTTTTTTCAGCAATGGTAATGAAAGGGAAATTGCAAATAAGCTTATTGAAAGCAATAAAATTGTTTCATACAATGGAAAAGACCATATTATTTCATTAAATGTTGATAATAAAATTATTGAATTATACATAAATAACAAAATTGAATACACAATAGGGCAGATTTATAATTTGATAAAGGGACATAAAACAGAAATAGGAAAAATAGAAGATGAACTTAAAAACCTTAAAGAAAAAAATGAAGTTATAAAAATAAAAGAACCTCCTTTGAGAAAGCCCAAATGGTATGAAAAATATCACTGGTTTTACACAACTTCTGGATACCTGGTCATTTCAGGAAAAAGTGCCAAGGATAATGATTACATTGTTAAAAAATACATGAAAGAGAATGACCTTTTCTTTCACGCTGACATCCATGGAGCATCGATAACTCTATTGAAATCTGGTACAAGAACAGTTAATGAGAGGGATTTATATGAAACTGCACAGTTTGCTATTTCATACTCAAAGGCATGGAACGCAGGGCATGCTGCCGGAGATGTATACTGGGTATATCCAGACCAGGTATCAAAAACACCATCTTCAGGAGAATTCGTTCCTAGGGGTAGCTGGATAATCAACGGCAAAAAGAATTACATCCATGGGATACCATTAGCATTAGGATTGGTTTATGAGGATATAGAGGGTTTTAAGCAATTGGTTTGTGTACCTCTTTCAAAGATACAGGACAAAAACGTAAAGTTTATTGCAATATATCCTGGAAATATTGATAGGATATCGTTTGCCAGAAAATTGTCATCAAAATTGAAAATGGGCATAGACGATATCTTGCCTTTGCTTCCTCCTGGGGATTTAACTTTTGACAAAGCCCTTGACTTATTTGAGTTCTAGTGAATACCAAACCCCCTGCCCAGTGCCTTCGTCAATGCATGCTTCTACTTTATTGATGTTTTCAAATCTTTTCATTTCCTTTGCAAGTATTTCAGCAAGGTATGCAGATAAATTTTCTGCAGTGGGCACCTGTATTGGCAAGAATATGCAGTCTCCTACTGGCAATGAATATTTTTTATTGTCAAAGGATACATAAGCGGTATCTTCCTTTACTTCTACATGGATAAAATCACTTTTACCCGGGATTGGCAATATCAATCTATGGTCGATCATTTCACGGAAATTCCTTAATATATCCTTTAGATAGTGAAAATCCACTATCATGCCGTTAACTTCATTCCCATGGATTTTTACTTTTATCCCATACTGGTGTCCGTGCATTCTACTGCATTTTCTATGCCCTGGAATCAGGTGTGCAGAAGAGAAGGTAAGCCCTATTTTCCAACCATCAACTTCAATATACATGTATGCTTAAATGTAATTGTACTTTAAAACTTCTTTTATAGTATGCACTACAGCTTCATAAGAATTGTATTTGGGTCTCCAGTTGAGCTTTAATAATTTTTCAATCGATAATTTTTGAGTTATTACATCCCCTGGCCATCCGCGCTCTGTACCAGTATAAATGATTTTGGTATTGGTTCCCATCTCCTTTATTACAGCTTCAGCAATTTCTTTGACCGATATCTGATCCAATGAACCTATGTTATAAACGTTAAGGCTTTCCTTGGAATGATTAAAAATATGCCACATAGCTGAAACGCATTCTTCTGCAAGCAGATAGGACTTGCTTTGGTTTCCTTTGCCGAGTACTTCTAATGTACTTGGGTCTTTTCTTATCTTCTTTATAAAATCCACAATAACACCGTGTCCACTCCTTCCCCCTATTATATTGGCAAACCTGTAAATCCATACATCCATACCATAGGTGGATGAATAGGCACTTATAAAGCCTTCAGCACCCAACTTACTTGCACCATAAATCGATATTGGAAGCAATGGACCGTAATCCTCTGGTGTAGGTATAACCTTAGCTTCCCCGTATACAACTGAACTTGAGGAGTACATGATTTTTTTAATATCATTTTTTCTCATTGCTTCTAGAACGTTGAACGTTCCGTAAATGCCTTCATATAAATCTACAGAGGGGTTGGAGGCACCGTACCTAACTTCAGCGTTTGCAGCTAGATGGATAACCAGATCATGCCCTTTCATTGCCTTGACCAACGCTTCATTGTTCTTTATGTCATCCTTAACAAAATTTATACGGTTTTTGTGCTGTTCAATAAAAACCATTTTTCCAGTAGACAGATTATCATAAACAGTAACTTCATGCCCTTCTTTTATTATAAGATCCAGCATATAGCTACCTATAAATCCTGCTCCACCGGTTACGAATATTTTCATTTTGATTCCTCAATTAGAGCTTTTGCTATTATAGGAAGGATAACTGTTACATCGCCTTCTACGTATACATATTTGGCTTTTTCTTTTATTTTGCCCCATGATATAGCTTCTTTTGGCCTTGCACCAGATAAACTGCCATCATGTTCAGTTGCAGTTGATATGTATATAGCGTAATCCAACCCATTTTTGAATTGGTTCCACCAGATGGTATGATGCTTGGATATACCTCCACCTATTATCATGGCACCTGTGACCTTGGAGGTATAAACCATATCAGAAAGTAAAGATTCATCTTTGAAAAAGTTTATATTGACTTTTTCTCCGCGCTGATAATGTTCCCATAATTGATATCCAAATGCACCGTCAAAAATTCCTGGTACTATAACTGGAACCTTGTTCTTATATGCCCAGTACAATATAGATTTTTTATTGTTTAAGAGTTTTCCTGCTTCCCAGATAATCTCATGCAATGCATATTCCTTTTTTTCTTTAAGCAGTATTCCCATTAAATCATTTACAAATGATTCAATTGTAGGGCCATAATTGGGTATTGGTATGAATATATTACCTAGCCTGTGGATTCTTGCTTTATGCAAGAAACTGTCATCAACATCAAAGCTGCCTTGGTAATATTTTGATATAGACCTTGCTATGTCGTGGTCAAGAGTTCCACATGTGGTTATTACCACATCAAAATATTTTTTTTGTATAAGTGTTCTTAAAACGCCTCTTAAGCCAGTTGATACAATATCAGCGGTAAAGGACAAAAAATTAGTACTTCTTTTCTTAACCATTTCGTTTAATATTTCATATGCAACTGCAACATGCTTTGCAGTGAATCCACCACCATCCTTCATAGCTTGCACTAATTCAGTAAAGTTGGTTATGCTACCTAATTCCATATCTTTTACTTCAGCACCCATCTTCACTTTCATTAATTTCACTCCGAGAAAATTGCCCCTAAACCGTCTGCAATATTCTGGGATTCTTCTTTGAGTTCATTGTAAATGGGTTCACTTTCTTTTGCATCCATTCTTATAGCATCTGTGGACAACATTGATTCTGCTTTTTTAATACCTTCTTCTGTACCTTCAATTAATATTATGTAGTTATCTTTTTTATTTTTCAATGTTGTTCCGTCCCTTATCGTTATACTCTGTCTGCTAACTAGGTCATCTGTTAGAATTTTTTTAGCTTTTTCTAACTTATCTTTTGTAACTGAAAAAATTACATACATGAAAATTCACCTGTTAAAAATTTAATTAAATTAATGAAAAAGTTATAAGATTTTAATCTCCAAATAAAGAACTTAATCCTGCCGCTGCCTGTTCCTCGGTTACACCTTTTTCTTCTTTTTCCTCTTTCTTAGCTTCTTTCTTTTCTTCTTTGCTTGCCGCCGGAGCAGCAGTAGTTGGCGCAGCAACTTGGAACTGAGATGCACTCTTTATGATTTCATTTATGTCTACGCCTTGCAAAGAGGCAACAATTCCTTTTATTTTTGCCATATCTGGTTGTTCGCCTGTTGCTTTTATTATGTTCGCTATGCCTTCTTCTGTTATTGGTTTACCCATAGACTGTAAAACCATTACGCTATATATATACTCCATTTTTTTCACCTATCATTTTATTCTTTTTTTACCACATTATTCAAAGAGAGACCAACTTTATAAGCTTTCTGTATTAGCAAAGAGATATTTTCTTTTGTTGGATAACCTATCTCCAAGGATAGCGCTAAACCTTCTCTTACCGCTTTTGATACTATCAATGGAGCAGTTTCTTTTGTGAAATATTCTTTTTCTACAGCTAATATCATAGAAGACCTTATCGCTTGCATAAGATCTTTTATAACCATTTCAGGATCTATTAATAAACTTTCTTTTTTGAATACATATCCGTCTTCCCATGCAGACCTTATATCTAACCCTACCGTGATTGGATATATCGATAACCTGCTTAGCATCTGGGCCAAATCTTTTGGTATAACATTGCCTTTCTTGACAACTACTGCATCTTTTTTTATTACAACCTTACCTTTGTCTATTGCTGCCGGTATTCCTACTTTTTGCATTTCCCCTACTACAGGACCTGGCTTGAACGATGTTTCCCCAGCAGGGACAATAATATCATCTTCAGCAATTTCTCCTCCTTTGGCAGGTGCCTTTTTCTTGGATTTTTCCAGGGACATTGCCAATTTGAAGGCATTTATTTTAGAAGAATAAATTATAGCAGTCTGCCCCTTTAAATACGGTTCTAAATCAGATATATGGGGTTTTTTTTGCTTTAATTCTTCTAACATGATCTTGCTTAGACTGTTCTTTGTTATCAATATCGTTGCTTCCCCTCTAAGGGATTTCCTTATTTCTTGAAATTGAACACTTGGTAACCCTTCAAACCCTACAACTGCTAATACTTTTGCATTTTCAGTTTTGCTTAGTATATCCTTCAGTATTTTAATTTTAACGGCTTTTGTTTTCATTCTAGATTCACCTTGTGCGCCTTGCCCATAGTTTTCTTGACGTATACTGAACGTATGTTACTTACCCCGTTCTCCAATTTGGACGTGACTAATTTCATAACAGCTGCATAATTCTCGTTTAAATCATCAACACTCATTTTCACAGTACCGATAGGAACATGAAATGTTTTTTTGTCTTTTGTCCTTACCTTTACAGTTTTCTTCAGAGTACTTACCACAGGAGCTGGATCAAGGGTTGGAGGTATTGGCTTGGGCATCTTGTTTCTTGGACCAAGGTATATACCTAGCTTTTTACCTATGACGGGCATTAACGAAGTTTCTGCAAGGAAAAAATTCACTTGGTTTATGAATTTTACACTTGTTCTCTTGTTTTTAAAATATGTATCCATTGATTCAGGGGTTATAACAAAATCAGCAATATTTTTGGCTTTCAGTGCAAGATCCCCAGTAGCAAATATTCCTACTTTCACATCTATACCTCTGCCTTTAGGAAGAACTACTTCTGCATCAATTTTATTTTTTGGCAGGGACATATCTACTTCTTTGAGGTTTATTGCTAGGTCAATAGATTCTGTAAAATTTTTTGGTTCTTCTTTCAATATTTCTGCCAGAGATTCTTTAATTGTAACCATAACTACACCGCTTTTTAACTTATTAAGGATATTTCAATACTCACGTTATCCGGGACCTGTATCCTCATAACAGCCCTTAGAACTGTATCATCGGGGTCTATATATATAACCCTTTTATGAACCCTCATTTCCCAGTGGTCTATTGTACTTGTTCCTCCACCATCAGGTCCTTTCCTTGTATGTATGGATAATCGCTTTGTTGGTAAAGGTATTGGTCCGCGCATCTTTATTCCGCTTTTTTTGGCAACTTCCTTTATCTGGAGGCAAACACTATCTATATCTGTTGAGTTTGGTCCAGATAATGCTATCTTTGCTTGTGACATCACATCCCTCATTTATAAAAAAATAAGAAAGTTTATTCTTTCTTTTCAACCTCTATAACAACCCCTGCTGCAACCGTCTGTCCCATATCCCTTATTGCAAATCTTCCAAGTGGTGGGAAATCTTTCATTTTTTCAATTACCAACGGTTTTGAAGGGGTCATTTTAACTTTTGCCGCATCCCCAGTCTTCAAGGTCTTTGGGTTAGTTTCTTCAACCTTTCCAGTCCTTGAATCAACCCTTTCTAACAATTCAGTGAATTCACATGCAACCTGTGCTGTATGGCAATGCAATACTGGTTTGTAACCTGCAGTAATGACACTAGGGTGGTTCAATATCATGATCTGTGCAATAAAAGACTTTGCAACTGTCGGTGGATTTGATGCAGAGCCTATTACATCACCTCTTTTAACATCCTCTTTGGAAATACCCCTTACGTTTATGCCTATGTTATCACCAGGTTCTGCAACGGTTATTGCTTCATGATGCATTTCCATGGATTTTACTTCTCCTACTTTACCAGAGGGCATGAATATAACCTTGTCACCTGTTTTGATGCTACCTGTTTCTACCCTTCCTACTGCTACAGTTCCAGTTCCTGTAATATTCATAACACCCTGTACAGGCAACCTGAATGGCCTGTCAGTTAATTTTGGTGGTACCTGGAACATATCTAAAGATTCTACAAGTGTAGGACCCTTCCACCACGGCATATTGGGGGATTTTTTATCTATGTTGTCATCTTTGTATGCACTGATCGGGACAAAACCTATTTGAGCAAATTTGAAAAACTTGCCTGTTTTATTGTCCTTGAAACACCTAAATGCATCTGTATCAGCTTGTACAGCCTCTGCTTTGAACCCTACGCCAAGAAGCAAGGATCCCACTTCATCCCTTATTTCCTTAAATCTTGCTTCGCTATATTTGTTCTCTTCCCTGTCCATTTTGTTAATAGCTACAACAATCTGTGGTACACCTAGAGTTCTTGCCAAGAATATGTGCTCTTTCGTTTGTTCTTGAACACCTTCTGCCGCAGAACATACAAGAACCGCACCATCTGCCTGGGAAGTACCAGTAATCATGTTTTTAACAAAATCTCTATGCCCGGGAGCATCAATGATTGTGAAGTAATATTTGTTGGTATCAAACCTTTTATGGGCAATATCTATTGTTACTCCTCTTTCTCTTTCTTCTTTTAACCTGTCCATAACCCATGCAAACTCAAATGTTGCTTTTCCTTTTGATTCTGCTTCTTGCCTGTATTTCTCAACTTCTTCTTTCCTTATATTACCTGTGTTTAACAGGATTCTACCTACTGTTGTAGATTTACCATGATCTACGTGCCCTATGAACACGATGTTTAGATGGGGTTTGTTTGCCATTGTTAATTCCTCCATTCTTTTATTTCATTATCCAAAATAACAGAGTTACATTTATACTTTTCCTTTATTACTACGGGTAAAGGGTTTGAAAATTAGTTATGATTCCCTTTTTTATGGTAAATTTTGATTCTAATTCTATGTATATACGCTATTTTAGGTTTGTTCATTAGTGGGTAAGAAACTAGCAAAAAGATCCGAAGCTTTATAAGGAGTAGTTGACAGACTTTATGATGCTTGGAGTATGCCCTTTTATAAGGTATTGACATAATAACTATTTTAGTTTCATGGTTGATTTTATGATGCATAGTTTTTTGTGAAAATATATTTATCTTTACAACACATCCCCTTTTCTTATAGGTTGATTATATATGGTTAATGATGATGTAAAAGATATATTTCTTTGGGCACATGAACACAGGGATGAATTGGCTTGGATGTCCCAGAACACCAATCATCTATCCCCTAAAGAGATAATAAATGAGGCGGTAAAAAAAGCGATTGATAGTAAGTTATATGAATGGTATCCATATTCAAAAGGATTGCCTGGGTTGACTGATTTGATATTAAAAGACCTGCATTTGGAAAACCAGAACATCATACTTACTTCAGGAGGTACAGAAGCTTTGTATATATTGACACGCGCTTTATTGCATGATGGGGATGAAGTTATTGCGAGTGATCCAAGTTATCTTATCATTCATAAATTTATAAGGTTATCAAATGCCTTACCAGTTGAGATACCCATTTACAATGATGGGTGGAAATTATCAGTGGATAAAATACAGAAGGCAATAACATCTAAAACCAAAATGATTTTGCTTATTGACCCATTAAATCCATTGGGATCATCGTATACAAAAGAGGAAGTTAAAGCAATTGCCGAAATAGCCCATGATTACAAACTGAAAATTATAAATGACATTACATACAGGGATTTTGCTGATGAACATTACTTAACAGCATGGTATTATCCAGAAGGTAGCATAACAGTATTCTCTGTGTCAAAAAATTGCGGGCTTGCAGGCATGAGGTCAGGGGCATTGATTGCATCTAAGGATTTGATGGATACCATGGCTAAATACAATACCAATGATTTGTCTATAAACATACTGGGACAGGTTGCTGCTTATGCTGCACTTAGTAGAAAAAATGAATGGATAGGAAAAGTAAAGACAATTACAAGAAATAATCAAAAAATCATTAAAAACGCAGTAGAAAAATTTGAGGGTGTATTTTTACCGGTCTATCCTTCCCAGGCAAATATGTTTGTTGTAGACGTATCCGGAGCCAAGGTAAATCCAGTAGAGGTACAAAAAAAGATGCTGTTTGAACACAATGTTTTTGTTAGGGCTGGTAATTATGTTTCAGATCGTTTCGGGGATAGGTTCATAAGGGTTTCTTTTAGCGTTCCAGAAGAACATGCGCAGAGGTTTGCACATGCCTTTGATATTGTTATGAACCAACTTATTAAAAAAACCTCTTAATTTTCATTTTCTTTCATTAGTTTTGTAGTTACTTCTACAAGGGGATGGTGCGTTTTATCTTCTATAGCAATATCTTCAATTTTAAACACATTCTTTTCAATTGCTGTTTTTTCCATACCCAATGGTTCAGAAATATCAACATATATTATGAAAGCCACTAAATCTAAAATGCCTAGTCTCCTAGCTGCAAGTACTCTATGATGGCCATCAACCAGAACTAGAACCCCTTTTCTATCTATTACAATAAGTGGTTCTGCCAGGCCCCTTTCCAATTCGTACATTCTGCCTTCTAGTTCATCTTGGTATACTACCCATTGTGTTGGATGCAAATCATCTAGGTGTATAACTTTCCTTTCTATTTTTAATGGATTTATTTTGTATTTAGCTTTGAGTAATTCTACAATTGTGTTGATCTTGTAGGGTGTTGCCCTGTCAAAATGGGACCTTACCACATCCAAATTAGATATTATGCCTACAAGTTTATTGTCTTTGTCCACTACAGGCATGTCTCTCAATCCCCACCTGAATATTACCCTCGCGGCGTCATCGATATCCATATCAGGAGATGCCGTATAGGTTCCTTTTTTTATTATATGAATTATTTCTAGATCCGGGGAAGATATATGCCTGAGCAGTTCTTTGGAAGTTAAAAACCCTTGGAGAATATTATCCTTTGATACTACAGGCAACCCATAATGCCTTGAGTTCAATATTTGGTTTATTGCCTCCTTTACAGTACAATTTTCGTATAGCACTTCAACATTTTTAGTCATGTAATCCATTACTTTTCTATCAGCCATGAACGTTCATCTCGTTTTTCTTCCATATATCATGAAAGCCGTAAATCCTAACGTGTTGAACTCAGGACGTATAGCATTGTCATCCAAGTGGATTTTTCTTTCTAACAATTCCATGGCATGAATATCTTCAAATCCTGTATCTTTCATTCCATGGTATGCAATATCGATTTGGTTATAGGTAGGCAGATAAGAGCATAGCATAGCACCGGGGAGTAACGTTTCATATATATTTTTATATATTCTCCATGGTTCTGGTATGTCAGTTATAGCTGCATTTATATCCTTTTCCTCTATGCCTTCATAAACATTTTTGTTTTTTATAGTTACACATCTTTCTAGAAAAGCCATTTTTAAATTTTTTTCTAAAATTGGTATTTGCTGATTGTTATTTTCATATGCGTATACCATACCGTTATCCCCTACAATAGATGCAAGCAATATCGTCAACGCACCATTACCTGCACCACATTCAAGGACTCTGCTTCCTCTCTGTATTCCCAGTTCAAATACAATGCGTGAAGAATCCTTTATGGTTATTATCTGTGCCTTCCTTTCTACTTTACTTAAATAATCATTGTATGTAGGTGCAATAACAACGTATTTGTCATCTGCGTGTAAAATTTCACTTCCATATTCCACGGAGATCAGAGTGGAAGTATCGATAACTCCAAGCCCTTGAACAGATTGAAAATTGCCATCTACTTTTATTATGTGTTTTTCTTTTTCATTGTATATTAAAACAACATCACCGCGTTTGACCTGCGTTTTAACCACCTTTATCCTTTCATTACAGCGATTGGGCGGAATTTAACAGCAATTTTGGATAACCCTGCACCTTCAGCAACCCTGACTACCTCATTGACATTTTTGTATGCCCCTGGAGCTTCTTCAACTACACCTTCTTTGCTTGCAGATTTTACGTATATGCCTTTATTCAACAAATTTTGTTTTACTTCGTTATAAGAAAATTTTTTGGTTGCTGCCGTCCTAGAAAGCATTCTTCCAGCTCCATGGCATGTAGATCCAAAAGATAACTCCATTGATTTAGGTAAACCGTACAACAAATAACTGTTTGTTCCCATATCTCCAGGGATAATTACAGGTTGCCCTATATCTCTGTATTTTGTGGGTACGTTTTCATTGTTGGCAGGGAATGCCCTCGTTGCACCTTTTCTATGCACCAGCACCTCTTTAGTTATGCCATTGAAGGTATGCTTTTCTATTTTAGCTATGTTATGTGCAATGTCATACACAAGCTCAATGCCCATTTTTTCGTAATCTTGCTTGAATACCTCTGTAAAGGATTCTCTTATGTAGTGTGTTATTACTTCCCTGTTAGCCCATGCAAAATTGGCACCTGCCCTCATGCTAGCTATGTACCTCTGACCCTCTTCTGAGTTTATAGGTGATGATGATAATTGCCTATCTACAAGGTCTATTTTGTATTTTGATAGGTTTTTGTTCATGAGAGAGATATAATCTGTAGCGATCTGATGACCCAGTCCTCTTGAACCTGTATGCACCATTAGCATTACTTGCCCTTTTGAAAAAATTCCACACCTTTTGGCAAAATTTTCATCGTAAATCTCATCAACCACTTGGACCTCAACGAAATGGTTTCCACTTCCTATTGTGCCTAATTGATCATATCCCCTCTCTTTGGCTTTTTCACTCACGTATTTAGGTTCAGCATTGGCAATTTTTCCATGCTCTTCGATATATTCAAGGTCTTTTTTGTCTCCCATGCCATTTTCTATTGCCCAATACGCACCGTGTTCCAAGACACCATCCATTTCTTCTTTTGAAAGCTTTACACTGCCATTTTTTCTTTTTTTAGATACTCCAGAGGGTATATTTGAAAACAGGGCATTTATGAGATTTTCAATATGAGGATATACAGCATCATACATAAGGTCAGTTTTTATCAACCTTACACCGCAATTAATATCATATCCAACTCCCCCCGGTGAAACAACTCCTTCATTAAGATCAAAGGCGGCTACCCCCCCTATGGGAAATCCATAACCGAAATGTATGTCTGGCATGGCAGAGGCATTGCCAACAATGCCGGGCAAGGTAGAAATGTTCACCAATTGCTGTAAAGAATTGTCTTCCATAATCTTTTGAAGCATTGACTCATCTGAAAAAAGAAGTGCATCTGTACGCATTTTTTTCTCTGTGTCTTTTTTTATTTTGTAAATGAACTCATCGATTTTCTCAAGTTGTATATTCATTTCTTAACCTCCGTAGTAACTTTGATTACCCTATAACCACTACCCCTTTTTATTATCTCTGTTTTATTATTGCTTTCCTCCAGTTTCTTTTGATAATACATTATCCCTTCGCTTCTTTTACCCACCATGTAAAATGACCCCCCTTCCTTTAAATGTTTATTAATTGATTCATCAATTATTTTCAATATTACTTTCCTCCCCTTTTTGTATGGTGGATTGGTAACAATAACATCGAATAATTCGTCTTTCATGTTTTCGTATATATCAGAGTTTATAATTCTTATGTTTTTTATTGCAAGTGCCTTAACGTTTTTTTTGCTCATCTTCAATGCCCGTTTATTTATATCGCTCATTACCACTTCTCCTTTAGGAAGATCATAACTCAATGCTATTCCTATAATCCCGTTTCCACATCCAAGGTCTAAAACCTTCTCATCTCCATTCAAAGATATTGAATTTATGAGAAGCTCGGTTCCTCTATCTAAATGGGTTGCGGAAAATGTGGAGCTATCTGTTTCATATTTTATTGCATGCCCTCTAACATATACAAAGATTGACCTTATTTTATGCTCTGCTGATGGGGATTCACTAAAATAATGGTCACCTATATTTGATTCTTTTACTGTTTCTTTTTTTTTCATATTATTATTGGTATGTATTATTACATTATATATTTGCATATTTCTCTTTCATTTTTTTGTTTTTAATAATATGTTAAAAGGGTAAAGGTAAAGTTCCTATGCTTTTTTGAGATAGATTGTTGGCTTGATTATTGTTGCAATAAAAATATGCGTTTTAAAAATAAAATTTTATAAGATGTTTTAATAAAAAATGTAAATTAATGTTCCTATGAAACCGATGACGGATCCACTTAATGCATCATACCATCCAAAACCAGTATCATTCAGCACACTTATATTTCCATAACTGTTCATTACACCTGATAACAATATCGAGGAAACAATTGTTATTATTATGGATGTCAGATAAATAAGCAGTATAGCAACCTGTACAAATTTCAGATTGAGTATAAGTTTGTTGTACGCAAATATTATTGATGTGAGGAAGAGAAGTATCCCTGCAACGAATATGAACAGTATAATGCTCATCACGCTGTATTTGAATATTAGGGAGAATCCATTTATTAACATATAATTGCCGTTGTAGTAGAATGAAATCCATGACATAAACATGCTAGATATCAACATCAATCCCGTAACAAAAAGGAAGACTTCGTAAATTGAAAATCTTCCAATTAGGGGGATGTTCCACACATATGTCTTCATTGGTTATCACCTTCCTTTTGTGTAATATTTGATTCCTGCTTTACTCCTTCATTGGTTTCATTATCATTTTTGGATTCATTTTTTCCTTTTTTCTTTCCTTTTATTCTGGTAAGATTAGAAGGTTCCACATTATCTACACTTTGTTTACTGCTCTCTTCATTTTTATTTGTTTGTTCCGTAGTAGACTTGCTCTGGGTAGTTTCTGCAGGACGTACTTCATTTTCTACTATTTTGTTACTCTCTGAAGTTGGTGCACTTGTGTTAGTATTGATAGGGGCAATTTGATTACTTTCATAATTTGTCCTTATCCGGTTTATTTCATGTTTTCTTATTAGATAGAGGGATACTACTATTAGGATCGATATTACTATCAGTATCACTATAAACACAATAGGAAGAATATTGAAGTTATTAACTGTTAATGTAAATTCTTTGGTGTAAGAATACCCTACGTTATCTATTACCTTTATTTGTATTATGTGGATGCCGTTATCACCACTGTTTGTATGCCATATATAATATGCTACTCCACCCGTATTGTTATAAGCTGTATAATTCATTGCAAACCATGGCCCGTTATCTATCTTTATATAAACTGCTTTTATCCCAGATCTATCGAATACCGTAGAAGTAATGTTAACAGAGTTTGTATTTACAGAATTGTATGCTGGTGTTATTGCCAATATTGTAGCAGGATTTGCTTCAATGCTTATAACTAACGTTTTAACGGTTTCTTTATTTCCAGCCATATTCTCCGCATAATACCTTATTGTATAAGTTCCACTGTTGGATATTGTAAAGTATCCATGGTATATAACCCATGATCCATTGTTGATAGAGTAATATGTATTGGATATTCCAGAAACATTGTCAGTAGAGTTTATGAATATATTAACATTACCTTTATACCACCCAGATGGTGTAACGTTGCCTTCCACAATAGCCTGGCTTATTGGTGCATTGAAGTCAATCTTGATCTGCACTGACTCTATCCCTGAACTTACTCCGTCTACACCCATTGCATAGTAGTATACTTCATTGTTCCCGTTGCTGTATACCTCTACACTCTTCGTGTTGTACCAGTTACCGTTGTTCACTTTCATGTATGTGCTCGCTATCCCTGAATAGTTATCATATGCACTTATGTTGAATATAACTCCACCCGTATACCATCCGTTCATACCAGATTTGCCACTTATACTGTATGTAATGTACGGCGTCGTTAGGTCTATCTTTATTATCTCACTGCTTTTTATCCCTACTACACCAGCACTGCTTACTCCCCAGTACGTTATGTTGTACACTCCACTCAACGATATTGTAAAGGGTGATGTGTATTCGTATTGCGTATTGTTTATTGTATAATATATGCCCATTACACCACTGTATATATCGCTCGATGATAACTTGATACTTACTGGTGTTGTGTACCAGCTGTTGTTACCCAGTGTACCGTTTACATATATACTCGTTATTGGCTGGCTCGTGTCTATCTTGATCTGCACTGACTCTATCCCTGAACTTACTCCGTCTACACCCATTGCATAGTAGTATACTTCATTGTTCCCGTTGCTGTATACCTCTACACTCTTCGTGTTGTACCAGTTACCGTTGTTCACTTTCATGTATGTGCTCGCTATCCCTGAATAGTTATCATATGCACTTATGTTGAATATAACTCCACCCGTATACCATCCGTTCATACCAGATTTGCCACTTATACTGTATGTAATGTACGGCGTCGTTAGGTCTATCTTTATTGTCTCACTGCTTTTTATCCCTACTACACCAGCACTGCTTACTCCCCAGTACGTTATGTTGTACACTCCACTCAACGATATTGTAAAGGGTGATGTGTATTCGTATTGCGTATTGTTTATTGTATAATATATGCCCATTACACCACTGTATATATCGCTCGATGATAACTTGATACTTACCGGTGTTGTGTACCAGCTGTTGTTACCCAGTGTACCGTTTACATATATACTCGTTATTGGCTGGCTCGTGTCTACAATGGTATACGCCTGTGAAACGTTACCTTTTTGCACATTTCCAGCTACGTCTACTGCTATTGTATAGAAATAGTACGGACCGTTTTGAGGAGCTGTAAAAGAGATAGGACTTTTTGTAAATAATGTGTTGCCATATACACTCCATGTAATTGAGTTATTGCTATAATACAGATACACCCCTTTTATAGGTGCATTGCCATAGGCTTCATAATATATATTAAATGTAGAAGTGCTCTCGTATTTTGGTAAAGATAAAACTGTTGAATATGGACTTGAAATAATAACTGTTGTATAGGTATCATTTGTTGTCGGTATAGCCTGGACGTTGCCTGCACGGTCTGTTGCAATTGTATAAAATGAATATGTTCCATTCCCATCTATTGCATTAAAAGTAAATACATTCGGTGTAACGTTGCTATATATCGTTTTATACTTTACAAAGTTACCTCCATTGTAGTTGTAATATAGAGCTACGGAAAATACACCACTTTCACTATCACTTGATGTGTAGTATATGTTGAACTTTAAGCTATTTTCCCATCTCGGTAATGGATTTATTGCAGACGTTGGTGGCACTGTATCGTATGTAAATTTCCATGTAACGGAATAACCGGAAGGATTCCCATGGTTGTCTATTGCTTCTACATGCCAGTAATATACATTATTTGGCAGATTAGAAATTGTATAAGACGTACCTGTTAATCCTGAAACTGTTGTAGTATAACCTGCACTGAACGTGGAAGTTGTAGAGTACTGTATTGTATATGAACTTGCATATGGAACAGAAGACCATGAAAGTATAGGTGTTGCATTGATATAGGACCCATTTAATGGAGATATTTGTAAGGGTATTATGGGAGATAACACATTTACTGCAACTTTATTTGCAAAATGGAATGCGCTATCATATGCATTTATGTAGTGCACACTGGCAGATGAACTAGGTATAACAAAATTTATATTTACTGTACCATTATTTCCACTCACAGACCATGCATTTTGTACCACATTATCCCATGTAACAGTTACAGCGCTGTTAGCACTGTATCCAAGCCCAAGCATAGAAACCGTTTCCCCTGAGTAAACGGACGTTTTTACATTCAACGACGGTTGAACGAAAAAGTAGAGGATATTAGAATATAGGTTGTACGCAGTATTTTCAACAGCAATGGTGCTATTTCCATATGGTGTTGGAGGAATTTGATAAGAGATGTTCAATGAACCAGTATTATTGCTTATGTTGTTATATGGCGTTTCTATGCCATTCCAGTATAAATTATAAATTTCATTTGCACCAAAACCCGTGCCTATAATTGCAATTTTGTTGTATACATATCCTTTCTGTATTGATTCGTATATATGGGGGATTATTGTAAAATTATTGTATGCAGTAGTTCCAGCTTTATTTGTGTTGTTTGTTATCAGCATATGCTGTCCTTCTGCACCATATGGAATTGTTATTGTTACATTGAAATCACCCCTTGTATCAGTAGTTTTTGTTGCTAGTGCATTGGATTTGGATCCCCAATATACAGTTATGGCGGTATTGGCTGGATATGCATATCCTTCTACTGTAATGTGGTCACTGACGTTACCTTTATATTCTGAAAGAGTAAAAACAGGCCCGACATAAAAATAAGTGCTTGCAATTACACCGTTGGCATCGACTACTTCTACTACATGTTTTCCTGGAGCAGCATTCGTTGGCACGGTTATAGCTGGTTTGTTAACATAACTGCTAGACCCTGTAGAATTTGTGGTAAACGGAACAAGTGTTGCCTGTGTTGTCTGCCCCGGGTCCCATATAACATTGGCATTTACATTTGCCGATAAACCAGTTGCATTCACAGAAGATTTTGTTCCATGTGATCCCCAGTAAGGGGATAATTTGAGCTGGGATGATACGAAAAATGTTGCGGTCTGTGTATTGGTACCATCAGTAGCAGTTATAACATGGTTTCCAAATGTGGCAGGTGGTGTTAAAAAATTATTACTCCATGTGCCAACACTGTTAGAGGCCGTTGTAAACAATGTAAGTGCTGGATTGTCCCATGTAGATGTTATTGATGCCGTTGCTGCAAATCCATATCCAGTTGCTTTGACTGCTGTACCTTGAGGACCGGAAGAGACATTCAATATTATCTGAGGTATAACCAAAAAAGTAGCAGTGCTGGACACACCGTTTGAATCCCTGCTTTCTACTGTGCTGGAACCTGCAGGGGATTGGGGTACATTTACTGTTAGGTTCAGTGTGCCGTTTGCGTCTGTTATGCCTGTACCTATAATAGTATTTAATGGCACCCATATAACAGATAAAGACGCATTTTGGCTATATCCTGTCATATACGCTGTAAATGATGAAAACACGTAACCACTACTAGGATTTATTATTATATTTGGGTCAATAAAAAAATTTGTAGACGCACTATTTGTATTGGAATCTTGGGCATATATCGTATGTAAGCCATAATATCCGTATGGGACTGTTAATATTAAAATAAATGATCCGGTTCTATTAGTAGTGGATTGCCAGTATAATTTTCCATCCCAAAAGATATTCACATTTAAGTACTTTCCGTAACCGTTGCCAGTTAAAGTCATTGATGATCCTACATTACCGCTTGACGGGCTTACAGATAAGGATGTGCTTACAGCAAAGTATGTAGATGCTACTCTGGGAGCACTATATCCACCTTGGGTGATAAAAATTGTAGCTGTGCCTTCTGTTGCGGGTGGTATGGAAAAAGTCACTGTTGCAGTAGTTTGTGTAGCTGTAGTGGTGATTGAAGCAATAGGGTTGCCCCCTACTTGATTGCCAGCTGAATCTTCCATGTATAAATTATACGTAGTACTTGCAGTTAATCCAGTCATGCTTACTGTTACAGAGGTTCCCACTATACCAGATGTGGGGCTTACGCTCATTGCTGCCGCTGCTTTTGCTGTATAAGATAAGTTAGGTATTGCAGGAAGAAGGAGAGCTATTACTAACACTAGAACCAATATTATAATTTTGTTTTTCATATTATCAACCTTGCATTTAAAGACTAGGTAGATATGTAAATACTTTGTGGAAAAATCTTTTAATAGCCACATGAAAATATCATTTGCTGGAGTGGTTCAACCGTAGATGTGGAACAAATATATAAAAATGCTACACTATAAATAAACAAAATATTTATATATATTTGTACAAATGTTCATTCATGATAACTGTTTTAGGTGCAGGTAATATAGGGTATGCTATTGCTACGGACCTTTCAAAAGATCATGATGTTTATGTAATTGACAAATCAGCTGATGCACTATCTAGAGTCAAAAATTGCAAAACTCTTAGTGGAACTATACATGACCATATGGATGTAATAGAAAAATCAGATGTTGTTGTTTCTGCATTACCGGGAAGTGTATCCTATAATATAATCAAATTTTTGATTGAACATGGCAAGAATGTAGTGGATATATCTTACATGAACGAAGACCCATTCCTTTTGGAAGATTTGGTTAAGCAAAAAAATGTTACATTTATACCAGATGCAGGTTTTGCTCCGGGGTTGAGCAATATTATTGCAGGGTATATGTACAAATTTGTGGAAGGTATTGAAAAGATACAGATTTATGTTGGTGGTGTTCCAAAGGAGCCCATACCTCCACTGAATTATACCATTACATGGAATGTAGAAGGGCTCATAGACGAATATACACGCTTGGCTAGGGTTATAAGGGGCAGCAATGTAGTTACTGAAGACCCGTTGAAAGATATTGAACCTTATTACATACCTAATTTTAAGCACATGGAAGCGTTTTATTCCGATGGCCTTAGGACTATGATCAAAACGATCAAGGTAAAAGAACTCTTCGAAAAAACTTTGAGATATCCTGGCCATTTAGACAAAATTAAAATGCTTAGAGACCTGGGCTTTTTTTCTACGGACACTATTTACAATGTAACCCCAAGGGAGATTACAGTAAAGCTTCTGGAAAAACTAAAACTTGATGTGGAGGATATATCTATTTTGGAGGTTAAAGGATTTGGAAAAAATTCAAAAGAGGTGTTCATATTAGATTCCTATGACACTGCCCTTAAAATGTCTTCAATGTCTAGGATGACTGGATTTACTGCATCTATTTTGGCAAGGATTGTTTTAAAGGGAAAAATAAAGGGGTTTGTACCTCCTGAACTTGTTGGGTTTGATCAGGTACTCTACATGGAGGTTATCAATGAACTCAGGAAAAGGAAGGTAAAGATAGATATTTTATCAAAAGAATAAAATTTTTGTTGCCATTTCTGTTGATAGCAAGTTTCATATAATGTAACTTCTTAAAACCTTACGTGAGCAAGTTTCATAAAGTAGAGTTTAAAAAAAACCTTTATTGGTGCCCAAATTGCAATGTACCTTTGCTTAGCAGGCAGTGCAATATCTGCAGTTCTAACGGTTTTGCAGTGGATATAACGCCCCCAGGGGAGTTTAGGCCATCTAACATTCAATTTAGAAAGGATTTCTCGGCTTTGTTCAAAGATTATTTCGGTGTCGTTCTTGATACAGAGCACAATGGCATTATATTAAATAAGATAGGTGGAGAAGATAGAACAGATGAGGTTGTCTGGAACGGGCATATTATAGGCACATATGAGTATAGCATAAAAAAAGAGACTTTTGATTTCCATCCTAACATAAATGCAGCATTGCTTTTTTCTGATAACGCAAATAAACATGTTTTAGAGTTTGACCTTCCAAAGGATAGGCATTTAAAGAACAATTGGCTTGAACCAAATTACGTAAAAGGCAATACTTCCGAACTTACTGAAGGGGATTACATATTTCTTTCTAACCAGAAATATGTGGCTGTGGGTATATGGTACAATGGAAAAATCAGGATAAAAGATGTTTCAAAACGATTTGATTTAACCCCTAAAAATGAATTTTCATTGAATAAAATGGTTAGGGCAAATAATGCATACATGAAAAAGATTATAGGTAATGCAAAGAAGGAATTGATTGAAGTAACCAATGAATACAAAATCCCCTATACCGTTTCTTTGAGCGGTGGCAAGGATAGCCTTGTTGCATTTCACCTTTTGTATAGCATTAAAAAGGATTTCGATCTCATTTATATAGATACAGGAATTGAATTTAAAGAAAACTTGGATTTTGTAAAGAGAATATCTAGTAAGTTTTCTATACCTTATTACGTTGCCAGTGCAGGAAATGCCTTTGAAGATAATTTCCATACTTTCGGACCTCCTGGAAAAGACTTCAGATGGTGCTGCAAGGTTGCTAAGCTAGGGCCTGTAACAAAGCTTATTAAGGAAAGGTATCCCCATGGTTCTGTTAGCATTGAAGGCACCAGATGGCTGGAATCATTTGACAGGTCAAAAATAGGCTTAAAAGAAAAAAATCCTTTTGTACCCGGGCAGATTCAGATAAATCCTATAAGGGCATGGAATGCAATGGAGGTATGGTTATACATATATATGATGAAATTGCCATATAATGAACTTTATAATCTTGATTTTGAAAGGCTTGGCTGTTATATGTGCCCCTCTGGAAATGAATCAGAATTTTCACATGTTAAAAAATTTTTCCCGGATCTTGCAGAACAATGGTATACAAAACTTGAAGAATGGAAGAAAATAAAGGGATATGGCAATGAATACATTTCAAAAGGACTGTGGAGATGGAAAAAGGCGCCACCCAAAATGAGGCAATATTATGAGGAAATGCTTTCCAATAGCACCAAAGAGAACATTAAAGAAAATGACCTGAAACTTGAATACACCCATCCTTCCCCTACATGCAGCACCAACGGGCAATGGACCCAGGAAGGGGTTATTAAAATACCAGATAACTTCGGTTTTGAACGAACCTCCAATGGATTGGCTATACTGGGTGAGGTTAAGTATTCCTCAGAATTCAATGTTGCAACCATTAAAGGGAAGAAGGGGGAATCGGCACTGGTTTTTGCCAACGGTGACATTTCTGTAAGTTCTGATTCTGAAACCAAAACAAAAGAATTTTTTGAGCGCATTGTTAAACAGATCATAAGGGTACAATTATGTACAAAATGCAATATTTGTGTAAAAAGATGCCCTAAAAGTGCCATTACAATCGATGATACCATTAAGATAAACACTCTTTTATGCACTAAATGCGGAGCTTGTGAAGAGGGATGCGTTTTGTCACTTTATTATGACAGGCTGTTCATATGAAAAATTCTATATATAGTGTATAAGATAAGATTTTCAATGGAAGTAGGCAGCCTTAAAGCGATTGTTGTTGTTATTGTTATAGCTTCTATGTTTATAGGGATAGGGATGTATATAGTGGTGTATTACCCTCATGCCACTAATTCTTCCCAACCTTATGTAGTGTCTTTAACTACTAATGCACCTTACCAAATAGATTATGGTAAAATTCTCGTTGAAAAAGTAGGAATACAAAATGTAAACCGGGATGTAAACTTCAACAAACTGAGTTTTGCTATTCCAAATATACCAAAAGATGACCTTTTTTACATCTTGTTTAACTCGACCATTAACCAGTACATAGCAGAATATTCAATATACACAGGATGGGTTTATTTTTCATCTGGCAGTGCATTTTACCTTAACACTACGATAGGTATTTTCATAGAATATTTAATGCCCTATTCCAATGCACTGACCAATTTTTCAGGGTATACGTTCAATATTACCTCTTCCAGCTTTGATGTTACCGGTAACATAGCTTTAATGTGATTTCATCGCCATGACAGCGTAAAGAGTTTCGAATTCTAGTGGTAGGTTGCTTATAACTTTAAATTCAAGATTGAATTTGCTAAATGATGGAACAGCTCTGGAAGAGTAAATAAAGTATGCTCTGCCGAACCGGAATTCCTGCAGTTGAGATAAGAATTTCTCTATGATTTCATATCCAGCATTGCCTCCAATGCACCATTTATCTGATTTATCAACCAATTCATCTTTTGGAAGGTAGGGGGGATTAAAAGATACTACATCCCATGCCATTTTGGTGCATGGTAAAAGGTCTGCAATAGCAAAAATAACCTTAGCTTTATTGGATTTGCTGTTTTCATATGCCTCTTTAATAGATTTTGGATCAATGTCAACACCCATTACTATTTTGGCACTGTTATAATATGCATGCAACGCGATTATTCCAGATCCTGTACCGATGTCAAGGAAAGATTCACCTTTTTTTAGGATAATTGAAGATATGAGCAAGTAGCTATCTTCTTTAGCGGAATATGAATTTTCGTACGACATTTTTAATTTTACGTATTTCATAGCTCAAACGTTTCCTGGGAACTTACGTTTTTCAGTGTATAATACATTTTCTTTTCCTTTTTCATACTGCTGTAAAACTTGCCTATGTCCTGGGTGTCTTCTGCAAGTATGAAAACCACGTTTCCACTTTTTTGCCTTCCGGTTCTGCCCATCCTCTGTATTTTTCTTATTTCGCTTGACACTGAATCATAAAAAATTATCAGATCTGCATCCGGTACATCAAGCCCTTCCTCCCCGATGTTTGTTGCAACAAGTACTTTGAACTCCCTGTTTTTGAATTTTTCAACCACCTCTACCTGCTCTTTTTGCGATAACCCCTTTGATGTTCGTTTTCCTTGCCCCACCAAGACCTTTGATGGAATGCCTTGTTGACTTATAAAGGATGAAAGTTCATCCGCCATTTCCCTGTATGATGTAAAAACAATAACTAAAGATTGTGGATTATTGCTGAAAAATTTGTTTAGTACTTCGTAAAGTTTTTGCTGCTTGGGATGGAATGCCCCGTTGTATCTCGATGCAATCTCGAATGAGGATATAATACGATCATCGTTGGCAAGTATCTTTGCATATTTCTTTTTATTCCCCAATATATTTCTCGAAACATAGCTTTTAAACATGTTGATGCTTTCTGTCTCGATGTAGTTGATTAAGTCCAATACCACAGTCAATGCATATTTTATTGATATAGTATGGTACCTTTTTTCAGAGAACAGTGTCTGTATTATATTTTCCGTAAAGTAACTTTCTATGAGTTTTTTTGATAAAACAGAAAAGTCCATGCCTTCCATGAAACCTTCTTTCTGCAATTTTTCAAAAAGGTCTTTTGCTGTATTCTTAAGGTTGTTTCTTATCTGGATAAAGGGCTCAACCAATTGCACTTTTACCACTTCTGCATGTATTTTGCTCACATATGGAAGCATATCTACGCTTTCTTTGTTTCTGTATTCTATTCTTTCTACATGTAGGTTCCTTTTTAACTCTAATACTTTGCTGGGATCAGAACTTGGGGAGGCTGTTAATCCTATAATCCTACCACCCGGATTGCATTCAAAATAGTGCCCGCACACCAGAACATAAGCATGGTTGCCTATGGCTTTATGTGCTTCATCTATAACAAGGACATCAACCTCAGAAAGGTTATACCTATTTCTGGATAAATCTTCTTCAATGGTTTGAGGAGTGGCAAAAATCATAAAATTATTTTTAAACAAATCACTCCGTAATTGCGGTTTTACAGCACCAGTTATAATTGTAGATGGAGGGGGATCAACTATCCACTTATTGAACCTTTCCATTGCTTGATTAACCAAAGGTTTAGAAGGGGCAAGAAATAAAAGCTTCCCTTTACCTCTGTTAAGGAATTCTGCGTATGCAAGTATAGCTATTTCTGTTTTACCCATACCAGTTGGTATAACTATAAGCATGTTATTGTTTATTGCATCCTCTGCGATTTTGGTTTGAAACTCTTTAAGCTTCATTGCCATTTTTTTGATTTTAGGATGTGAAACAAAGCCGTTGTCATTTTTAAAAATATGTTCATCGTTGGATTTATCAACATTATTAATTTCATTATATTCTTTTTCATTCTCTTTTTCTTTTTTTTCTTTTGGTAAATCAGAAAAATCAAAAAGGCTTTTTTGCTTTGGGTCGTATCTCATTTTTATCTTCCTTTATAATTGCTTCCATAAGATATAAAATCTCTCTAATGCAGTGTAATGTGAGGCTATGGCTAAATACAGAAAGGCAATGTCTAGAAGGGTTATTTTATAAGAATAAAGCATAAAATAATGGTATGGAAATAGGGGTATCAGCATGATCATCTGGAAAAAAGGGAATATTATAAATATCAATAGCCTATCAGCACGCCCTACTAGACCAGAATATAGCCTGTTAAATCCTACCGCCTGTGCCTGGGTTCCCATGTAACTTGTTAAGAGTATTCCAATCATGCTGATTATTACCAAATAAAAATTTACAAACCCGCTCATTGCGAATCCTGTTAATATAATCATATCGCCATATCTATCGAGTACATGGTCTAGCAAATCACCTTTTTTGGAAACGATTTTTCTTAGCCTTGCCACAGCACCATCCATGAGGTCAAAAAAACCAGCCATTAAACTGAAGAAACTTGTAAAAAAAAGAAAATAGAAGGAATAATATCGTGCCAATAGCAGGGAGATAAAAACCATAACACAGAACATAAATGCCATTAATGTCAAACTATTGGGATTCCAATTCTTGAAATAATTGGCATAGTATGCAATGTACTTTTGTCCCGGTTCTTTGTATTTTTCTAACATATCTTCACTCTACAAGATCATGCCCATCCATTGTTAATATGTACTCGCTTCTATCTACAATACCTACTTGGGGGTTGGCTTTGCCATCTATAACAGATTGTATATAATCACCTACTTCTTTTATGGTTTTTTTGGTTGTGTCATATTCATATATTTTTTCTTTGCCGTGTATATTTATTGATTCAATCAAGATTAAATCCAATGCCTCACATTCCAAATTATCAATGATTTTTTTATTTGGGTATTGCCTTGACATGTACCTTTCCTTTAGCAATACTGGATCACATCTTAGCACTATAACTTTGTCCAGAGGTAGGTAATGTGCCAGATGCCCTTCGAAAATAGTGTTATCATAGCTGGAAAAATAGGAAACCATATCATCAATGCATACCTCAATCTCTTCGTTGCTAGAACGGTAAAATTCTCTAGCCCAGTCAGATAAATGAACCTTGTTCATTTTCGTATCGATAGCATTCAATACTGTGCTTTTTCCTACACCCGGAGTGCCAGTAATACCTACCCTCATAATCCCCACATCATGTCGAGCAAAAAAGATTGGAACGTTTCATACTCAAGATTAAGGAACCTTGTAAGGAATGGTTTTGGAGGAGATATTTCCACTGTTTTAAGCTTTGCACCGCACATTTTTCTCAATTCTTCTATGGCTTCCTCTTCAGTTGAGATTCCATCTATGAGATTTAAATTTTTAGCGATTTCAGCTATGTACACATCACCATTGGAAATTTCCAATACTTTATCTATTGGCAGGTTTCTATTGCTTGAAACAATATTAACAAAATATCTATATATAATAGCCATGTTTTCTCTATTGGTTTTTAGAGAAGATTCACTGCTTTTCCTGAATGGCAATGAATCATCTTTGTTTTGACCCATTTTGGTTATCTCAACTTCTATACCCAATTTTTCCATCAATCCTTGTATAACGGGCTTCATTGAGAGCACACCGATAGACCCAATCAGGGATTCTGGCACAGAATATATTTTTTTTGTGCCGCACGCCATTTCATATGCACCTGAAGCTGCAATTCCGTTGACAAAAGATATTACCGGTTTTTTTGTCGAAAGAGATTTTATTGCCCTGTATAGGTTTCCACTTGCAATGGCGTCACCACCACCTGAATTTATCCTTATTAATATACCTTTTATATGGTTATTGTCTTTCATCTGTGAGATTAATTTTATGAAAGTATCGGCTTTTTTTGAGGTTATATAACCGGAAAAATCAATAATGGCGATCTTATCAAACATTGCATACACCTTGGATTATAGCCCCGAGCGGATTCGAACCGCTGTCCCCAGCTCCAAAGGCTGGGATGATTGGCCAGTTGCCTTTTGACCACTACACTACGGGGCTATTGATATTACATAATGACCTTCTTTTATATGTTTTTTATGTCACATCATAATAAAATAAACCGTTAAGTAGAATGTTATTTCAGTATAGATTAAAGCTTATTTGAAGAATATCAATGGGTAATTGTTTGTATATTTCATGTAACCATCTATTTTTTCTTTACCTACTTGTACGGTAATTTCAATATCTAAAAGGTTTTCGGTAATAATATTGTGAGTCATTGCATCATGTGTTTTCAATATAGCTTTGGCACGTATGCAATATGGCTGGGATAGGAGGGATTGTTCTATCGCTTTTTCAATAACTTCTTTGTGCTGGATATCAAAGGTATTGCCTATGTATTGATGGAATATTGAACCCAATTTTATTCCTGCTTCAAAGATTGCCCTTTCCCTTGGTGTACATGAAAAGAATTCATCATACATAATTTAGGAAATGTTTTTTAACATAAAAAGGATTGCATTTTTGGTCGATATGAATATCGTAGTTGTAGGTGGTGGTGCAGCTGGTGTTTCTGCTATTCAATCTATTAGAAAAGTAGATAAAACGTCGAGTATAACATTGATTACAGATGAAGATCAGTTAGAATATTCAAGATGCGGTATGCCTTTTTATATCTCAGATACTGTACCGAATTTTGAAAGCCTGGTTGATTATGGTTTGGAATGGGTCAAGGAAAGGAATGTCAACGTTGTATTGAAATCAAAAGTAATGAAACTTGATACCAGAACAAAAACAGTTTTCTATAGCGATGGGATTAAAGAGAACGAAATGAATTATGATAAAATCATAATATCTACTGGAAGTACACCTAAAATACCTCCTTTGGAGGGCATTAATAATGTGGAGGGAGTATATACGTTAAGAAATTATATCGATGCCAATAAAATAAAGCATATTGGCAAAGATGCACGGGTTATAATATTGGGAGCTGGTTTGACAGGCATTGAACTTATCGAAGCTTTGCATAACAGAGTTGCTGAAATCACACTTGTAGAAGCCCTGCCATATCCTTTGCAGATGGTTTTTGAACCGGAGATTACAGCTCCATTGGTTAAAAAGCTGGGTCTGGTCTGTAAAAAATTGTATTTCAATTCCAGGGCTAAAAAGGTTTTGAAATCAGGAAATTCCTTTTCTGGACTTATAATTGAATATGAAGGGAAGGACATTACAGTGGAGGGAGATGTCCTTATTGTTTCTACAGGTAATAGCCCCAACTCAGTATTTGCAAAAAATGCTGGTGTCAATGTACTTAAAACAGGCCATATTATTGTCAATGAAAAGATGGAAACTAATGTGAATGATGTTTACTCTGCAGGGGATGTAACAGCTATGTTTGCACCTTGGATCAAGGATTATTATCCAGTCGGTACAGGATCTGTTGCTACACGGCAGGGGCTTGTTGCGGGTAATAATGTTATTGGCAAAGCCGATTCCTTTACACTTCCTTATGTCAACGCACGTACTACAAAATGTTTTGGAATAGAAATGGCCGCTGTTGGTGCAGGGAGTATAGACCTGGAAAGATATGGAATAAAGTACTTCGTGCATGTACTGGAAGGCAATTCTCACCCTTCTTACATTCCTTGGAATAGCAAAATTATTTGGAAATTTTTTGTTTCCATGGAAGGTAACCTTCTGGGTGTTCATTGCGAAGGGGAGGGTGCATCTCAACGTATCAATATGTTTTCTATAGCTATAGCAAATAACATGCACATAAACGAACTCAGAAACATTGAACTTTCATATGCCCCTGCCGTATCCCCAGTACTTGACTCCGCTTATATTGCCATATCAGCCATATGGATAAAATGGCAAAGGATGAAGAAAGTTATTTAAGGGGTTCCAAAAGAACTGTTTTTTCTTTTGAATCTTTTATGTACGCATAGGACATGGCGTAAATCATGGAGTATGGTTTAGAGGTGTACATTATGTTTGTGCCATATTTTTGCTCTATTTCTATTACGTAGTTCATATCATCCAAAATTGCTTTTTTCTTGTCTTCTATATCAGCACAAAAAGCAATGATTGTTACATTCTCCCACATATTAATTTCGTTCATCATACTGATTACCTTGTCAATAGGAAGTTTAAATTCATCAACCATTATATCAATGTCCATCAACACAACTGTTCGATTATTTTTGTTCCTAAAAGGAGACATCATGAACTTCCTGCTTAGGATATCAGAATTACCAGCCTCTTTTATTACAGATACTTTGTTGAACTTACACATTAAAGGTTCCAGTATCTTGGATTCGAAATCTTCAGAAGCTTTAATAATGCAGTGGATTGAAGTATCATTGCCATCTTTGGATTCATTTGCAGGAATAAACCTGTTACATCCACCCCCACATATCACCTTGTCGCTGAATGATACAACATTAACATTTTTTTTACATGCGTCTTTGATAAAAGTTGATAATAAAAAATTTTTGTCAGTATTGTTTAAAGGATAATGAAAATTAACCATATAATTAAGGTTGGGAACTAAGCCTTTTTCTTCAAATAAATTTTCATCTATTTCTTCAAACCCAGTAGATAGAATTCTATTATCATTGGCATTGGAATTTTTTTTATTCAACCTTATATATTCTGTTGAATAATCTGTAGGAACTTTGAATTTACCATTGTTAAGTGAAAAAACGTAGTAAGGGGATTCTACACCCATTCCCCTTAATTTTTTTATTTCAGCAACCCTTAATATTCTGTTCTCGTGATAGTTTAAGCTTAATGAAATAATTCCATCAGCTAAATAATTAGCGTTGCTATCCTCATTTTCCATGACGAATATTGCTTTTGTACTGCACCCTTCCACCAGGTCTTTCTGTATTGCATATATTATTTCTTCTGGCTTTACATCATATTCATCAGCCAATCCATTTACAGAATCAATAACTATTAAGGTTGAATCAGGGAGATTTTTGTTAACTATATCATACACTTCAGATATTTTTTGAAATCTTTTGATGTTTATATTATTGCTATTGACTCCTTGTTTCTCATCGGTATACTTGTAATATAGTTTATCTAAATAGGATGTGGTTACATTCTTAACACTTTTGTCCTTTACGATATCTAGCTTCATTGTACGTACTTTATTGTTATCAAATACGGGCTTTGCTATTGCATTTTCCTTGGCTTTATTTTTTAGCCATGGAAAATGTATTAACAGGCTATCATCATTAACCCTTGTTGAAAGATAATAGGCATCAATAAAATCAGAATAAATTTCTATCATTGATAAAGCCAAGGTGGTTTTTCCGGTTCCTGCTGCTCCGAAGACAATTAATGAAACACCATTATCCGTATTGAGAAAGTTGTAAACTTCTGGAATTAAGCTTCCTTTGTTTAATTTGTTTTTTTCATTCATTTGAATTCAACCTCTTTCTTTTAAACAATATTCCATTCCCCTCCCTGGGCATTGAATATGGAGAAAAGGCACCTTCTATTATATGCTCTTCATCATTTTTCATAATAAGTTTTATGTTGATTTTAGAATTTTCTATTATGAATTCAATTTTTTTAAACAATGCTACGTATAAGGTTCTTCTTTTGCCTTCTTCTGTTAAAACCCTTCCGCATTTTTCAATTAAATTTGCTTTTTCTAAAACCTTGACTTTTCTGTAACATTCTGCAATTGGTATGTTTAAAAAAGAGGATATTTCTTTAACCGTTTTAGGGGTATTGTTTATTGCGGAAAGGATTGCAGAAGAATACTTATCCATCGCCAAACTGCTTAAATCTAAAACCTTTTCACCAGATATTCCATTATCTTTGGGGGCGCCTGCTGCCATTTATACTCTCCTCAAATTTTTTTTTCACCCCTTGCACAACCCTCAGTTACATGAACATATTGTCAAAAGCCATATATATTATTTTCTATTTACTGTGCTTTGTTGAGCAAATATTTAAATCCCCTCTAACTGAAGTTGTTTCTGTTCATTTTCATTTGGAATTACTTCCCATGTAACATATTTTGCTTTATATTTATTCAGCAATGTTACAACTTTATCTAAATCCTCTTTCCTTATCATTATTATACCCCCTTCATATCTGATCGAGGGTATCGTTTCTAACAACCCGGTTCGATGATACGTATATTTGCTGTAGTTGGACTTATCATCATGTCCATAT
>JBMFVL010000002.1:0-56824 GCA_049966015.1 Thermoplasmata archaeon
AAGGTTACTTATGTTAAAGATTTAACAGAAGAGTATGCATCTGTTACTGTTTGTGGTTTAATTAAAGGCGAATTAGGAAACATGTTTAGTATTGACGATGGGACAGGAAGCATAGAGATTTATTCCTCTGTTCCTGTTGTAGAAGGGAAATATGCTAAAATAATTCATGCTAGGACAATATTGAACGCCAATTATCATACAATAAGGTTATCTGTAGAGAGATATACAAAAATAGAGTATGATTCCAGTTGCAAACCAGGAAATATTATGGATATAAGCAATTTGAAAGATAAAAAATATTTTCCAAAATATATTGTTTTGAAAGGGGATATCATAAAAATTGAAAACATTGTTTCATATTATTATTGTTCTGTATGCAGAAAACCATTATCAGGGTATTATAAATGTGGGCAACATCCAGATAGTGAAGTTGTATCAGAAAAACATGTTAAATGTGTGTTAAATGACAATACCTCAGAAGTTAATGTTACCATACCCTCTAAGCTTATTGATGAACATGAACTTGATGTAAAGAAACTTTTTTATGAAAAAGTATTGTTTAAGAGCACATTAGCAGAATACAGGGTTAGATTAGGTAACAACATGGAACTTTTTGCTCATAAAATCAAGGTTTTAGATGACGGCGAAGAAATTTCCAACAAAGTTGATATGTTAAGCCAGATTGAGGAGGACTGACTTTATGAATTTTGTAAAATGGGTCTTAGCAAGGGAATTGAATATCAGCAATAAATATTACATTAAAGACGGATCTACATTTATACTTACACCCTACGGTTCTGTTTTAAATGAAGTATATATTTCTGGAAATATTTCTAGATTTTTAGAAAACCATGACAACAATTTGAATTATACAGGAATTGTAAACGATATAACAGGAGGTGTGTTTTTCAAAATTATACCTTCTAAAATAGATAAAGATATCATTAATGCGCTTATGGATTATAGCGCAGGTAACATTTTAGTTTCAATGGTGGGGGAGTATATATTGGAGGGAAAGGTTTTTAGTGAAGGCAATGGATCACCGGACTCCTATATTAATGTTAAATCATTAAAAATAATTGATGAAAACCATTATTATTCATGGTTGTTAAGCGCAATTTTAGACCTTATTAAAAGGATAGATTATTTAATAGATAAGAGCAAGGATAGTACATTAGATAATTTTATTTTTAATGGTACTAAACCTAATTTGATACCAGTTGATATAGCAAGAGCAACCTTAAAGGAATATGATGTTAACCCTGACGAAATCCTTTCAATTAAAAAGCAACTTATTTCAGATACAAAAGAAAAGATTTATGAAATATATTATAACCGCAATGAGGACAAGATACTTGCAGTCAGGGATGCTATTAAAAAAATACATATGGCAGGTGAGGATATATCAATAGAGAATTTGAAGAAAATAATTGATTTAGATGATAGGGATTTAAACTTTTGTTTAAAAGTACTTAATTTTGAAGGGGAGATTTTGATTACTAAAGCAGGTATTAAAGTAGTTTCAGTTACGGATTAATCTTTTGTATCATCATTATTTTCATTTTCTTCAAGTTCTTCAGGTGGTATGTTTTGGAATAAATCCAGGAATGGGGGAAGAAGTTTTCTTCTGCTTAGATAATTTGCTTCTGTTTTCGTATACCTGTACACAATTTCAGCTTTTTCATCTTGATAGGACCATGGCTTTAATATAACTAGGTCACCATCCCTAACCCACATACGTTTTTTCAATCTACCTGGAATCCTTGCTAGCCTGGTTTTGTTGTCTTCACATATAACCCTTACCCTTGCACCGCCCATTAATTGTTGAGTAATACCGAATAACTCGTGCTCCTCTTTTTTGGGCATTGGGACCCTTCTAAGGTTCTCTTCTTTATCATTATTATAATTTTTACTCAGTTTACAACACCTTTGTGTCTTTATATATAATCTAATGATATAATAATTTATCTAAATTTTTAAGTAAAATTAATAAAACAAAAACAAATGGGTATAATTGGAAGTGCGATATTTGTATGAAAAGTTCAGCAAAAATATCATTTATATTGTCAATGGGTTGCATACTTGAAGCAAGCCTCTTGTATGTAGGAATTCAATTGAACACATTTCATTTTAACAACGAACTTTATGTGATTGCACTTTTGGTTATAATTGGGATCGTTTTTGCAGTTTTGGGTTCTACTAAGTTTAGTGACCGTGTAAATGCAAAAGATATGATATTAAACATACTTAAAGAAGTTAATAACAATATACAAATTCTGAACACTAATACAGATATGTACCCTATGCTTAGTACAGAAGCATACATTTTTAACAAGAGCAACGGTATGCCATCTAACAGAATAATAGATGATGCATATGCAATGGTGTATGATTGGAATCATAAATCAGAATTTTCAAAAACACAAAATGCCGTTACTCTTAAAATGCTGAAACCTACTGAAATGAAAGAAAGAAAAATACTTTTGGATAAGCTCAATAAATGCAGTAACTTTTTATCAAGGTTAAGATTGTGATCTAAATGAATAAAAAAATGCGCATATACCTACTAAAGTCACCCTCTATTGAGCATACTGCCGTAACTTTTGCAAAATCTTCTAGAAGCCCTGAACCTTTCGATGTTATACTAAAAAGCTTGAGCAACGATTCCGTAGAAAAATTTGGAGAAAAATGGATCGTAGGTTATGGCCATGCTTCTGTTGCCGAACATGCAGTATTATCAGTTGCTATTGAAAATATTTCTAGGTTGGCAGGGGAACACATTGAATCTTCTAGGCTTGCTTCGTATACAGAAAAATCCACTCGATTCCAGCATATTGATAAGGATGGTTTTTTTGTACCTGATTACGTAAGTGAAGATTTTTTGTCTGGATATATCAAAATATGCAACTCGTTGATGGATTTTTACCAGAAAGCATATAATGTTTTTATTGAACATTTATCGATTAATTCTGAGGATGAAAAAAAAGTTCAAAAAAAAGCATTGGACAATGCAAGATATGTACTTCCACTGGCAACCTTGACCAATATAGGGATGACCATAAACGCAAGGGAGATGGAATATTTGATATCTAAACTTTTATCTACAAACATTAAGGAGATGGAAAATATTGGGCAGAACCTTAAAACAGTTTCATTGGAAAGTGCACCAACTTTGTTAAAATATGCAAATAAGGATACATATTTGGAATCATTTTCTAAGCTTGATAGTCTTGAAAGCATTAAAGAGCCAGTTTTTTATTCTACTGATTCATTACCGGAACCAAAAATTTTGTTTTATGACAAAGAGAAAGTTGGTTATATCAACAATTTTTTGTTATTTCCTCATAACCATGATGATTTTTATGGTCATAACGAGGACGTAATTAAATATGTTTTAGACAATATGTTAGAGCATTCAGAATATCCTAGAGAAATGGAACATTTGTATTTTACTTTTGAAGCATTAATTGATGAGGGGGTGTTCTATGAACTCAAAAGGCATAGGATGTGTACAATAAGTTCACAAAAGCCTACAATAAGCAATGGTTTTCATATACCGATTTTATTTGAAAAAGCAGGTTTGAAGAAAGAATTTGAAGACATATTAAAGGAAGTGAAAACTTTTTATTATTCTTACTTACATAGTTATCCTAACGAAGTGAAGTATGTTATTCCAAATGCTTCTTTGAGAAGAGTTATAATTACCTCAAATTTGAGGGAATGGTACCATATAATAAAATTAAGAAGCAAGGTTAATGCACATTTCTCAATTAGAATTTTTGCAAATCAAATAAAGAACGAGATTTCTCAATTGAACCCTTCTTTAAAGTTTTTATTCGAAAAATTATAAAATTTAATAAAAGGTTTAAATTTTTCAAGGTTGCTTTGGCTGGTTATTAAAGAAGTTGTTGCTTTGCATCTGGTCTGTAGTGCTTTGCTGGTTTACCATTTGTGGGACTTGAGAGTTAGTAACAGGCGTTTTTGGTTTTCTTAACATATACATAGCAATTAAACCAAGGATTATTCCTACTACCAATCCCACAATGATGTACATAACAGATGAACTTGAGGATGAAATCGTGCTAGCAGTTGTAGATGTAGGAATTTTTTGATTGTTTACTGTAATTGATACAGAAGTTGACTTAGATTGCTTAGCATTGCTTACATTATAGTAAATTGTATATGCACCGTTTGGAACAGAATAGGTGTTGAACACTATATTGGTCATCCCTATTACACTTTTGTTTAATACTGTGCTTCCATTGGAAGATATTATAACCAGATTTGCACTTGTTGCAGATCCTGTGTAACCGAACCCAATTGTTACATTACCTGTCAATACACTCCCCGATGTAGGAGAATATAGCGTAGCAGTTAATGCACTTACACTGTTATCTATTGTTACACTAACACTTGCTGTTTTGGTACTTGTAGAGTTGGACACAGTATACGTTATAGTATATGCACCGTTTGGAACATTGTACGTATTGAACACAACATTAGTCATTCCAAGTACATTGGAACTGTATACTGTGCTTCCACTTTGGGAGTTAATGCTCAATGTTGCACTTGTTGCAGAACCAGTATAATTGAACCCTATTGTCACATTCCCTGTCAATACTGCTCCCTGTGCAGGAGAGTACAGAGTAGCAGTTAATGGTATTATTGGGGGGGAATACAGTTTAATTAAGGTGACATTATTATAACTTGTTTGTCCTGGATTTACAGTGACGCTTGCTGTGGATGATGTATACCCACTTTCACTTACTGTGACAACATACATATATGTAGAGGGGAGAGACACACTATAAGCCCCACTAGATGAGACCGTTGGTGAATAGGTTGCTCCTGTTACAGTATTCTGTATATAAACTGTTGCACTTGATGGGGATACTACACCACTGATCCACCCATTTATAGGAGTGAGCGATATTGTAGCAGAGTATGCAAATGTACTTATATCAATATTGTTGACCCATGGATTATTGTATGGCATTGAAACAGATAAGTTGTATGTTCCCCTTGTTAATGTGTAACTCGTAGTATAAACTGTTTGTTGAGGAGAAAGTATATATGGAGTTGTTGGCACTGCTAACCAGTTGTCCAACATTACAGTTGGCTGCATTGTATATCTAGATTCAATTGTTAAACTCAATGTGCTTGTTGTTTGTGGAGAATAGGTAAGATTTTCGAACAGGTATTGTATTGTATTTAAAGACAATGTTATGTTGATTATTTTTGTTATGTAGTATTGTTCAGAAATTATAATGGTATATGTGCCAGATGGCAAATAGTAGAACTCAGAGGTATATAGGTTTTCAGAACCGTTTGGATTGAATATTCCAAGATATGGCAATGTTAAATAGGGTTGTCCATAGAGTGCGTTAATAGCACTGCTTTCTATGTATACGTTGGCATAAGGGACATTAACGATAGGTACTACCACTTCCGGTACCATATACAACCCAACCCCGCTTATACCCATTAAAACATCTCCACTACCATTGTAAATTGCACGATACAATATAGCTGCACCTACCATGTATTGACCTTCAAGCATTGTTTGCCAGTTGTTTATATTGAACAATGGTGTAGATTTTGTATTTGTACCTTGCCATACCATGATGTTATTGAACCCATTTGTCCACATGGAAAAAGTAACTATATCATTTATGTTTTTTGTAACGTTAAGGACAGTCCATGCGAGATTTACATATGGGTTTCTATATACAAGTTCAGTCCAATTACCAGTGGAATTCCTGACTTGTGCTAGACCAACTTCTATGATTCCAAATGAGTTTACATATACACCTTCACTATCGTAAAGATACACCATATTCATTGCATAATGAGTGCCAGTAAAGGCAGAAGTTGGACCGGTTGGTATTGATAAATTATCCACACTCAATATTACACCGTTGTCTGCTAACAGCGGTTGCATTAATTGAGAGTTGCCTAATTGAGACCCCATTACACTATCCTGATAATCAAATATTGATACACCATATGGCAACAATACCCATCCGCTTCCATATAGCCCTGCATCAGTATTAGAGTTATTTCCATAGAACATTGTTTCGTACCCGCTTTGCGTTGTGAATGAGGAATAATTTGCACCTGGAATAATGTATTGGGTTGGAATCCAGTCCCACGCATCAAAGATAGTAGATGAATTGGTCATGTTATTGTAATAGGAAAGATATCCTATTTCAGGTTGCATAGCGCTATATACAGGGGATATCCCTATCCCATTTTGTGGATTAGAACCAGTGCTAAGATTTACATATATAACTTTTGTAGTACCAGATGATACACCAACCATTATATTTTGGGTTTTATAACCAGATGCATTTACAGTTATTGTGTACTGCCCGGATTCTAATGAAGCATTGAACCATTCAGTACTTGAAGATGCATAGCTCTTAAACATGTACATACCATTGGCTGTTACTGTAGAATTAGCAGGAGATGTCCTTATCGACACATTTCCGTATGCGTATACAACAACGTATGAGTTTGTATAGGAAGCTATTGTACTACCATTCCACACTTTTACAGTATAATTATATATTCCTGGTTTCATCTTGCCAGTATTACCAGAATAAGTATTTGAGGATGTGTTTTGCACCGTTGTTCCATTTTGTAAAAATTGGTAACTAATGGTTGTTGGACTGTAATTAAAGGATACACCTAATTTATATGTAGATATGCCCGTTGGTGCAAATGAAACAGATGGATACATCAATGCAATTGCAGGGTTGAATCCAGGGATAATATCTCTGGATAAGTTATACATAATAGGAGTACCCCACCCGTTTGTAAGGGAATAACCTGGTTTAGCAAAATATTCACCATTTGATCCTATGGTTATTTGATTAAATGGATTATATTTTACAATATTACCAGATGGCCCCGTGACATGATTGTTGAAATCGTATGAGAGATTGTATAAGTAAGGTGCTTCATCACCCAAAACATTCTTGGTATATTTTTCAGATATTTGGTTTAAAACTGCCCACATACCTGCACTTGCAGGGGAGGCATAACTTGTACCTCCACCACCAGCTACTAGTGCACCCTGGAATACTAATCCATATCCTGTATATGGATCAGCGTTCAGAGATATATCGGGGTATGCCCTATTAGGGTTTGTAAATCCTAATCCAGCACCATTGTTTGCCAATACCTGCCAAATCGGAGCGGGGAAATAATCACTGAATCCTCCACCGGAACCAGAGGTATTAAAGTATTGACCTATTATTCCGCCACCCCATGTAGTTTCCATTGCCCTTCCCAGTGCAATTGAAGTAGGATTGGAACTGTTGATGTACATTAACAATCTTGTACCACCTACAGCTGTAACCCATGGATAACTGGAAGGGATATCACCTACAGGGAATGGAGAGAATTCATTTGATCCCCAATCACCAGTTGCTACGAATACAGCTATACCTTCAGTAAACATTTGTTTGAATAATACACTTTCATATGCCATCTCAGATTGACTCATTTCTATATCAGGCAATCCATAGGATATTGAAAATACTTTGGCATAAGATTGGGAAGCAGCGTATGCAAACGCATCATCCCATGATGTAGGAACCGATTTGTTGGTATTTATCATATCTATTTTTGCACCAGGAGCCATGGCACTTGACCATTCTACATCAAGAGTGTTTTCGGTTAAGTCTCCCCCAGACTGGTAACCAGGTGCGGTTCCACCATCGATTGGAGTTATGTTGTATTGTGCCTGTGGCAAATTATTGTACTTTTCCCATAACCTCAGATCACTTAAACTTGGAGTGGATTGTCCATATAGTAAGATTGTTTGACCTGATCCGTTATATCCTAGCTGGTATAACCTGTCCATACCATACGCTTTTGCGATATCATTTTGCATGTAATTTAAGGTACCTTGGGCAGGAGCTAGCTTCCCATGATTTTCCAGCTGCTTATCTATATTTCCAAGATAAGGCGTTATCATTGGTATAGGTTGGGTAAAGTTGGAGAGCCCATCTATTGATTCGATCAATGGGGCATACACTGTTGATAAGCTTGGGTTCTGGGATAGAGAATAATAAGTATGACCCCTGTATGAGTATTCATTCATTGTTATTTTGAAATTTTTTTCGAATAAATAAACCGAACCAGAGATCTTTATGCCTAAATTGTTTGGATAAACACCAACAATTGAAAATCCTTCACTTTTAAAATAACTTTCAATTTGGTATATTTGTGCGTTAGACAGCCCGTACATTGCTTTAAATTGGGTTGGGCTTAACCATTTATGATAATAGGGAGATTTTTGGTTTTGCAGTTCATTAATATATTGGTTTAATTCACTTTGGTTTTGCGGGTAAAATCCAATAACAACTGTGATTTTTTGGTTGGAAGGCATTGCGCCTGTCATTTTGGCATATTTCAACACTGGTGGTACCATGCCTTTGAGCTGCATGAATGTAACACCCTCTGGTACTAGAAGAGTATTACTATTGTTTTTTTGAGTTTGTATAATACTTCCTGTTGTTGAAAATAGCATTACTATCACTACTAAAATGCTTATAATGGATATCCATCCTAATTTCCTCATATAAATACCTCTATTGGTTATCGAATAATATAACCAATCGTTTTATTAAAATGTTATGTTAAGATTGTATGTGTTAACTTTTCTCTTGCTTATTGAGTAGATAGTATTCCAACACCGTAAGATATATACATATTGAAATTTTTTGTTTACACAATCATTTTACTATGCCTATATCGTGTAAATCAATATAATACATATGTATCTCTATTTTTGAATAATATCACATTTACCTTGCAAATAAAAATGTATGAAAATATTTTAAACTAGTTTGCGTATAAAGAGGATGGGATTGATTTTAATGTCAGAAAAAATTGAAGAAATAATTAGTAACATTCTTGATATTGGTATAGAAATAAGACATAAAATACCATATTATACTACACCGACTAACAAAAAAAATATTTTTGGTGATGATCAAAAAGCTTTGGATGTTATATCAAATGAGATATTTATTGAAAAATTCAAAAATAGCAAAATTGTGGGAAAGTTGGCGTCAGAAGAGATGGAGGATATTAAGGATGTAGGACTTGGGGAGTACTATCTATCTTTCGATCCACTAGATGGGTCGTCCAATATCGAAACCAATAATTTGATAGGCACCATTGTGGCAATATTTAAAGGGGATTATAAAATAACTTCCCTTGTCGCTTCTATGTATATACTATATGGACCATCTACAACAGCAGTAATTGCAAACAACAATGAAGTCAATGAATACATATTAGATGAATCAACTAAGGAATGGAAACTAAAAACAAAAAATATGAGGTTTCCAGCCAAAGGATGGGTTTATGGAATAGGTGGATTGAAAACTTCATGGCCATTATGGTTATCACGATTTGAAGCTAGCGTTCTTTCAAAATATAAACTAAGATATGGGGGGGCATTGGTAGGAGATTTTAATCAGGTTATGCATTACGGAGGTTTTTTTGCTTACCCTGAACTGGTAGATAAACCCAATGGCAAGTATAGGGCATACTTTGAGTCCATACCTTTAGCACTCATTTCTAAATACGCAGGAGGCACTGGAACAGATGGAAACATTGATCTGTTGAACAAAGAGTATAAAAGTGTTAACGATGTTGTCCCTACCTATCTGGGCAATATAGAACTTATTAACGAAATGGTAAAATATAAAAATCAGTATAAATAAAATTATCAATAAAGAATCTAATGTCAATGACCCATATGCTGGATAATAAAAACAGCAAGGTTGTAGCTGATTATTGTATTCATAATTGCGCTGGAAATTAACAGAGAAAAAAATGAATAGTACAACCAATGTTTTATTTTTTTGATTCTGAGTTTATATATAAACAACAATACGAAAGAAAAAATTCCAAGAATAGGAACGTATAGCTCTACAAATCTAATTGAATATGGTGGATCCCATATTGCCCGTATCGATGGCAAATACATGAGCAGGTATGTTCCAGTTATTAGGGATATGAATAAATAAAGCAGAAGGGTGTGGGATTTTTGCTTGAATAGTAATATTATTATTAGTAATGAAGTAAAACTTAGTATTGCTATTGCTATGATAAGTGCAATATTCACATAATTATTAAATTGAGGATAAAATTTTACAGCCATATTATAGGGTAGTAGCAATATTAACATAACAGTCCATAGGAACATTGTGGATAGCATTAAATATGGCTCATATACCAATTTTATTGGTTTAATAATGCCATCAAATTTTATTTTAATGCTTAGCATAACATCTTTTTTGAATTTCAATGCTTTCAGCAGCTGTTTTTTCCCAGTATTTAATATATCTAAGCTTTTAGTAAATAATTTAAAGTAAAAAATATATACAAAAATGGAAAGCACTGTGGCAATGATTATTTGAGGTATTGCATCGAACAGGTTTTTCCACACAATTATTATCATCTTTCCCCCTCCTTTTTATATTTTTATGAAAGAAAAATGGTTGATCATTGTTATGTCTAGTATATATACAAACTGGACATCGATATAGCCATTACTGTTGAGATGGTAGATGTACAAATAAAAATTAATGGTTGTATTGTAGGCCATGTTAACTACAAATGATATGTTAACGCTTACATAATAAATGCTTGTTATGGTCATTGGATTTTCTGGATTATGAACACTTGTTGGCAATGAAAAAAAGAAAAATTGCTGCTGTCCACTATTGTTGCTGTTGTTGAACCACATTTGCCATGACTCAAAGTTCCAGGTAGTAGATAGATATCTTTTCTGTGCATAAATGTTGAATTTGAAAGCGCTTGTTAAATCCACTACACGTAAAACATCGTTGTAATGGTAGGTGTAATATCCTGCTAGTGGGGTAATATGGAACCATGCTGTGTTGTTAATATTATCTGTAATCGCAAATGACCCATTTGTTTGCAATACAACCCATCCCCACCATACTGCAGAATCCATGTTGAATGCTATTGCTTCGTTGGTACCGTAGGTATCTACATACTCGGCACTGGGAAAAAAAGTTTGACGTGCTGGTGTAATACCATTAGTCGTGGTAACGGTAATTTCAGTATCCGTATATATGTATGTATCGTTGGCAACCATCACTACGTAAAGCCAGAACCCCAATTTAGAGGTATCAGCACGCAGGGTTATTGATCTTGCACCATTGGGAATCCCGAAGCCAGAGTATGCCCAGCCATTCGCAAATAATCCTAAAACAGAACCATTGAAAGATAATCCATAAATAACATAATAAGCACTGCCACCATTTGTGATCCATTCATAATCTACTATAGATATTATGGAAGAAGGGGATTGTTTAGATGTAGTTACATATTTACCTGTGCCATAGTTTGCTACATAGTTGGTTATATATCCTGTTGAGGTAGAGAAGTAATAATCCATGTACATATAATACTTGGGGGATGTGACAGACTGTGTATAAATACTTGCTTCATCGTTGGTTATGCTTGTCCAGTTCGACCATCTGTTGGTAAGACCTGCGTTCATAAGCCATACCCATTTTGCTGTGGTAACACCAGAGGTGTAGTTGAATTCAAAAACACTGCCATTTCGGCTTAATAACATAACAATGGATCCACCGTATGTTAGGTAGTTTGCACTTGAATTTGATGCAGCAATGCCTACAATCAATCCATCTTTTGCAGTTGAATTAGGACCACCTGGATAGTAAGGAGACCCCAGTGAAAAGGTTTTGTTTTGATCTTTCGCCCACTCTACCCATGTACTTCCATTTGTATCAACAAAAAAAGTATTACCCTGTTCGTCGCAATATGTACCAGTCCATCTATGGGATGTTATGTTCATATATACCTGATCATGATAACTGTTCTGGTGCGTATTGTTCCATAAATTGGGGTATGAATGGTTTTGGTATATGACCATCGGAGATTCAGACGACCCGGATGTATTATAATTATATCCAGTAACCACAGAGCCCTTGCCAACACCTTCAAATGAAAGGAGTAAAAAGATTGTTACCAACCCTATTGTTGCAATCTTGGTATATAAGATTCCTCCATTTTCATTTGTTACTTTCATACTCTTCACTCTCTGTATTTTCCACCATCTAATTTAGATTCACATGCTGTAATAGCAAATTTAAAATAAAAAATCAAAAGGTTTTTGTGATTATCCGCGTATGTTGTATTGGATTGTTACTGTATCAGATCCTGAACCAGGTACTAGGTAGAAACCTATGTAAAGTGCAGTACCGGTGGTTAGTAATCCTATTCTGCCAGAAGAGCTACCTGGAGTTGATAATGATATCCCGCTTGCTGTCGAGGTTCCATTATCCCATGTACTACCGCTCACAGACAATGGATTGGTACCGTAATAAAGTTCATCTCCACCTGGCAATCCTGGTGTACCAGTTACATTGATCCAGACGGATACTGCATGTTTTAATCCAGATGTACCATTGTAAATCACATAAACGTTTATAAGGTCTGTGTATGTACTACCTGCAGTTCCATTAATATAAATTGGTGTTACTGCATATATACCCCCACTAGTCTGCTGGTTCGCATAGGTTAATCCCATGCTGTGTGCAGTTGCATAATTTGGGCCCTGTTCTAAATAAACCTCTGCGGTTGCACTACTACCTGTTAACGTATACTCGTATGATATGACCACTGTTGCTATTGTCATTGCTGGCAACATCAATGCCGTTACTAAAACTACTGCCCATAACAACTTCTTTTTCTTTCCCTCGTTCATTCTTTCTATTTTTTCCAAAAGCCTCATTCGCTATCACCCTCTAATTAATAAATGGTAATACAATATATATATATTATTATAAATAGTGGACAATATCCAGCGTTCATAAAAATTTCGCAATAGATGAATTATTCATGCTTTACTTTTTTTATATCAAAAGGGGTTAATATGTTTTAAAAAGTAAAGCGTAAAATAGATAACAAATATTAATGATATAAGGTATTGATCATTATGGATTTGAAATACTTTACAGATAATGGTTTCGTTAGAAATCAGTGTGTTAAATGTGGGGCATTCTTTTGGGCAAAGGAAAAAAGGGAGGTTTGTTCTGAAAATCCATGCATGCCCTATTCTTTTTCTGATAACCCGCCTACAAAAAAGGCGTATAACATAGATGAAATGCGTTCTGAATTTATTGAATTTTTTAAAAGAAACAATCATACGTATATTAGGAGATATCCAGTTGTTGCTAGATGGAGGGATGATGTTTTTTTTACCCAGGCTTCTATATACGATTTTCAACCCTGGGTAACAAAAGGTATTATAGACCCACCTGCAAACCCACTTGTTATTTCACAACCTTGCCTAAGATTCAATGATTTGAATGAGGTGGGTTATTCAGGAAGGCATTTCACCTTTTTCGAGATGATGGCCCACCATGTATTTAATACAGAAAAGGAACAGATTTATTATAAAGACAAAACTGTTGAACTTTGCCATACTTTTCTAACGCAGGATCTGGGTATAGACGAAAAAGAGATATCATACAAAGAAGAATGGTGGGAAGGAGGGGGAAATGCTGGCAATTCACTTTCTGTTGGCGTTAGAGGACTTGAAGTTGCCACCCTTGTTTTCATGGAATTCATCAAGGATCATGACAACCTTATTCCAATGCCCATAAAAGTTGTGGATACAGGATATGGATTGGAACGCCTTACGTGGATATCCAATGGGGGGAATACCGCATATGATATTGTTTTTAAGGAATACTTATCAGGATATGAAAACTTATTAGGAAAAATGCAGGAAAGCAACAAAAATCTCTATTATATTCTGGCAGATCATACAAGGTCACTTATTTACATGCTTTACGATGGTGTTGTTCCTTCTAATGTGAAAGAAGGATATTTTGCCCGTTTGCTTATCAGAAGAATGATCAATGCCATAAATAAAATCAATCCATCATGTTCCTTGAAAGAGGTTGTAAAGATAGGTATTGCTATTGAGTCCAAAAAGGAGGATTTTAAATCATTTGAAAAAGAAATTTTGGATATGATTGATTATGAAACACAGAGGTACAATGAAACCCTGAAAAAAGGCAAATCGATCATTAAAAAAATAGAGGATAACATGGTAAAGGAAGGAAAAAATTTTGATGCTGAAACCTTGGTTATGCTATATGAAAGCAATGGATTGCATCCAGATATTGTTAAGGAAATTGCAACGATTCCTGTAAATATACCAGATAACTTTTTCGATTTGGTATCCAAAAAGAGTGAAGGACAAGAACATAAATCCAAAAACGAGGTTATCAATTTACCAGATACTAAAATACTTTATTACAATAATCCATACGTAATGGATTTTACTTCGAAAATTGTTGCCATACACGGAGATGCCGTTGCTCTTGATGAAACATATTTTTATCCTACAGGAGGGGGGCAAATCACAGATATTGGTTATATCAATGGGCATGAAGTGTTTGATGTTGAAAGATACGGTAAGACTGTGCTCCATCATTTAAAAGGGGATGTTAACGAATTTCATGTAGGGGATGTGGTAAAATGCACTATAAACAGGGAACGCAGGTTGAGGTTGATGCGCCATCATACCGGTGCCCATTTGATCAATGGTGCAGCACGTAGAGTTTTAGGAAGACATATATGGCAGGCAGGTGCATTTAAGGGAGTTGATAATGCTAGAATCGATCTTACCCATTATAAACCTTTGACAGAGAAAGAGATCATGGATATCGAAGGACTTGCTAATAAAATCATATTTTCCGCAATAAAAATAGACAGTACATTTATGGAAAGGACATTGGCTGAGGAGAAGTATGGATTCTCTATATATCAAGGAGGAGCTGTTCCTGGTAAAACTTTGCGCATTATAGATATTGAAGGCTTTGATGTAGAAGCTTGTGGAGGCACACATTGCACAAATACCTCTGAAGTATCTTTAATTAAAATTACTAATGTCAAAAGGCTACAAGACGGAATCGTTCGGATTGAATATTGCTGTGGAGATCTGGCATATGAAAAAATTTTAAAAGAGGAACATAATTTGAAGGAAATAGCGCACCTTTTGGAGGTAGATGAAAGCCAGTTATTAAGTAAGATAATAACTCTTAAGGAGAGTTTAGAAAAAATTCATATTAATTCTGATGAAAAGGCTAGATCGATAGAGGCTCGGATTATTGAAACAATAGAAAAGAACGTTATAAGCATAGGAAAATCAAAGCTTTATGTCTATGATTTTGAGGACGGCACAAACATTAAAAAGATGCTTAAGCGTTTTACATCATCAGATTACTCCGTTGCCTTGTTTGGTAACAGAAATACCATTTACATTGCACAATCCTATAACAATAACATTGATTTTAAGCAATTGGATGAATCAAAGAACAGATGGAAACTTACAGGGGGAGGAAGCAGAACAATTGTATCTTATTTAATTCCAGACGAGAGTATGCCTAAAAAAAATGAAATATTCAATGACTTTATCCATACGTTGAAGAGTTTAATGGGTAATGCTTGGGATTAAGTAAGGTGATTATAGAATCCAGTAAACTTTTTTCTTTTTCGTTAAAAGCACGTTCATCTAGAAAAGATATGAATAAAGACCCGTAGATGTAGGAATCGTCAGATATGTTTCCTATAAGTTTGAACACTTTTTCAAATCCATTGTAAAACATCATATATTCCAGGTTATCTAAAATTATTAAAGCACTTTCGTTGTACTTTCCCATAAACTCCTCGATTTTCATGTGCATTATAGTTGTCTCTGTCGGTTTTATAATATCCTCGTCGTCACCTTTTTCTGAAAGCCAATATACATTGCTTATTGAATACTTTACCAATTCGCTCAATATAGAGGGATGGGTTCTTGTGATAAGAAATATATTTTTTTTATCATGTGCTATGCTGGTTATTGTTCTCAGCATATCATTTTTATCTTTTACTCCATGACATAGCAATGAAAATGAACCTTTATGGCTGGATATCACATCCTCAATACTTATGTCGTTGTAAATAGTGCCCATCGATTCTTCGCCTAACCCTTCTTGCATTAATAATAGGATGATTTTTTAGCAATATATATTTTGTTAATCTTTTATCCTTATAGAGATTTTTGTATTGTAGCAACATTACACTGTTTAAAGTTTAGTTGAATATTCGTATGCCATGTCACCCTCCCGTTTATTGCCAAGAGAATAAGCCATTTCAGCTTTATTAATCCATGCTTCTTTCAATTGTGGATTGCTTTTAGTTGATTTATCGTAGCAGGCATAGGCTTCACTTTTTCTTCCCATTTTTTCCAATATGACGCCCATGTTGTTCCATGCTATCCCGTTATTGGGATTGGCTTTTATCGAATCTTGATAATTTGCTAATGCTGTACTGGAGTTCGTTTCATGATTGATAATTCCTTTTAGTAATAAATTCATATAATAGTTGGGAACAAGTTCATCTAATAATATAGCTCTCTCCATTGCTCCATTTACGTTGTTGATGTTTTTAAAACATATTGCCTGGTTAAAAATAGAGGCATATGGATTGTAGCCATAATCAAGAGATAAATTGAATGCAATTATAGCGTTCGTAAAGTCACCTTTTAGCATTAAATTCATCCCGTTATTGAAAAAAAGGCTCCCCTTTTTTAAAACGTATTTCATTGCTTCATATCCAGATAAAGCCGCTACAATAGCTAAAAATATACCTACGTACCACATATTGAAAAAATAAGGGATTACTCCAATAATTGGTATTATTACAGCTATTACAAGGATATAGTAAAATTTGTTTTTGTATGTAAACGGAGAGATTTCAAACTCATTGATATTGTATGTTTGACCTTGTACAGGTGCAGTTGGTTTGGGAATAGGTGCGTTGATAGGGGTAGGTGAATATATTGTGTTAGGTGGGAGAGGCCTGCCACATATAGAACATTTCTCGTTTTCTGCGGGGTTTAGGCTTCCGCACGTTGGACATTTTTTGTATTGCATAGACATTATGCATTCTAAAAGTATATCGTATAATATAAGTATTTCTAACATATTGTTTTTTGTTAGGCAATGTATATTGGCATTGATGATACAGATTCAGGGAAGGGCTCATGCACTACCTACGTACTTACGGAAGTTATTAGGAGCATGAGCTTGGAATATGATATTATAGGGTATCCTAGGCTTGTAAGGCTCAATCCTAACATACCATGGAAAACGAGGGGGAATGGTGCACTTTCATTGCGTATTGGGAAAGGGTCAGGTAAAAAAAAGTTATGTGGTATGATAGGGGATGTAGAATATTATTGTTATGAGAGGGGAATTAATGCAGAAAATAAAGAGTTGGTTTTGGGTAAAATAAAACCGATTGTTGAAAAATTAGCAAGGGTTGAAGACCCTAATACAAATCCTGGAATTGTTGTATCAGAAAAAAAATTTTCTCAATCCCTTTATTGGGATGCAGTAAGAGATGTACTATCCATAGATTATGTTAAGAATGTTGTAGAAACACAGAATGCATTGTATAAAATGTACAAAAATGGAAGAGGGATTATAGGTGCAAGTGCTGCAATATCATGGCGTCCTTTGAGAAAAACATATGAATTGATTTCTTATCGTGATTCTTCAAGATGGAATGAAACTAAGAGGGAGGTTGATGAATCTACAGTAAAATGGCTTGAATACAATGAAGATTTGCTTTTTAATACATATGATGCTTTTAACCATCATTCATGCATTTCTCCACATACTACCTGTCCTATTTTATATGGTGTTAGGGCATTGAATCCAAAAAAATTGTTAGAAATCAGGAATACCATTAAATCAGAAAAGGTTGATCGCTGGTTTATATACGAAACCAATCAAGGGACAGACGATCATATTGTAAAATCCAGTATTAAAAATTTAAGAGCTTTTGGTTCTTATAAAATTCATGGCCATGTTGTGAAATATCCTGTAAAAATCAACGGTGGACATGCCTTTGTTGAAATTGCAGATAATACAGGTTCAATAATACTTGCATTCTATAGTGAATCAGGGCAAATGAATAAAATTGCTACACTGCTTATTCCAGGGGACTATGTTTGTGCCTATGGCAGTGTAAAAGAGGGGCTTCATGGATACCAGATGAATGTAGAGAAACTTATCATTAAAAAATTAGCTTTGAAAAATATAAAAATTTCTAATCCAGTATGTGATATATGTGGAAAGAGGATGAAATCATACGGTAAAGGAGGATATAGATGCAAAACATGCCATACTAAAAAGCCAAAAGATAAGGCATCTTTTTCATACATCGATAGAGGGATAAACATAGGGGTTTATGTTCCGCCTACTTCAAGGTTTAGACATTTAGCCATGCCACCTAAAATTGCACCTTTTTTGAGAAGGATTGTTGATTGTTAATATGTTTAGTTTGTGTTTTCTTTTGTGTTTATGATCAACCTTATTACTTCGTCACCTTCATCTACTGCCTTTAATTTTGTACCCATAGTGTTTCTGGATATTATTTTTATTTCGTCGTCTTCTATCCTTAAAACTTTGCCCATTTTGGTGAAGATGAATACTTCGTTATTGTCATTTACAACATCAATGCATGCAATTTCACCAGTTTTAGGTGTTATTTTCATCGCCTTAACTCCTTTTGCACCTCTATGTACTTTCCTATAGTTAGTAATCATAGTTCTTTTCCCGAATCCCCTAGTGCTAACGGTCAACAAATAATCACTTTCCTTAACTACCTTCATTGCTACCACATAATCATCTTTGGATACTGTTATACCTTTAACCCCACGTGCACTTCTTCCCATTGTTCTCAATGTATTTATAGCAAACCTTACAGCCATTCCTTTACGTGTTACTAACATTGCATCTAAATCTTCATTTTTGTTATAGGGTATAACATATACCATTTCATCATTTTCTTGAAGGGTTATTGCCTTGATGCCATTTGACCGTATATTGAGAAACATTTCTAATTTTGTAACTTTTACCAACCCTTTTTTAGTTGCAAAAAACAGGTTTATGTTAGGGTCATGAGTAGCAGGTAATGCCACTGCAGATCGTATTTGCTCGTTTGGCTGTAAAGTGGGAAGTAACTGTATAATCGGTTTTCCTCTTGCCTGCTTGGAACTTTCGGGAATTTCAAAACATCGTATTTTATAAACTTTGCCTAGGCTTGAAAATAGTAAAATATAATCGTGGCTATATGCTGTTAATGTAATCACAATGTTGTCATCTACCTTGCTATCCATTACGCTTGTGCCTTGACCACCTCTATGTTGTGTTTTGTACATAACAAGAGAATTCCTCTTGATGTAGTTTTTTTCGGTTATGAATATCATGTTTTTTACGTTGGGAATAAGGTCTTCATCTTTCTGTTCTATTTGGCTTTCTATTATTTCAGTTCTCCTTTCATCGCCGTATTTAGATGCTAGCTCTTTCAATTCCTTCTTTATAACGTTTTTTTGCTCTTCCTCGCTTGCAATGATCTTTTCTAGCATGGATGATTCTTTTAACAATTCCTCTTTTTCATTTATTATGGAACCAACTTCTAATCCAGTCAACCTTTGCAGTTTCATATCCAGTATAGCCTTTACTTGTGGGTCATTTAAAGAGTATTTGGATTTTATTTTGTTGAATGCTTCTTCTGTATCATTGGACCCTTTTATAAGGGAGATTATTTCATCAATATTCTGTATTGCAACTAACAGACCTTCCAGAATGTTCAAGCGCTCTTTGTCTTTCATTAAAGTGTATCTGTACCTTCTAACAATAACCTTTATTCTATGCTTTATATAAAGGTCAAAAAGGTCAAACATTGATAACAATCGTGGGCGGTTATCTACCAGTGCAACATTGTTTACCCCTATGATGGATTCCATCCTTGTATGCTTATATAACTGGTTTTTGACCACTTCTGGATTTGCATTTTTTTTCAATTCTAAAATAATATTTATACCGTCTCTATCAGATTCATCCCTTATGTCCTGTACATCATTAACTTTTCCATTCTTTATTGCATCAACAATGCTTTCAATTAACTTGCTTTTGTCTACCATGTATGGGATCTCTTTTACAGCCAATATTGTTTTTTCTTTAACTTTTTTTTCTTCTGTTCTAGCCCTTATGGTTATACTGCCTTTACCTGTTATGTAATAATTTTTAATTCCTTGACTGCCGTATATAATACCACCGGTTGGAAAATCAGGGCCCTTAAGTATTTCCATTAGTTCATTGACACTCATGTTTGGATTATCGATATATGATAAAATCGCATTGACAACCTCAACCATATTATGCGGAACCATCATGGTAGCCATAGCAACGGCTATTCCAGATGACCCATTTAGGATCAAGTTAGGTGCTTTAGATGGCAAATATAAGGGTTCCTTCATTGTGCTATCAAAGTTGTCTGCCCATTCTACAGTATCTTTATCTAAATCTTCTAAAATTTCCTCTGCATATTTAGTCAATCTAGCTTCAGTATATCTCATTGCTGCAGGGCTATCTCCATCTATGGATCCAAAGTTCCCTTGCCCTTCTATTAAAGGGTATCTCATGTTAAAGGGTTGTCCCATTCTAACCAGTGCATCATAAATTGCTATATCCCCATGTGGATGGTATTTACCTAAAACTTCTCCTACTGTTCTTGCAGACTTCTTATATGGCTTGTCGTGGGTAATATTGCTTTCGTACATTGTATAAAGAATCCTTCTTTGAACAGGTTTAAGACCGTCAAGCACACTGGGAAGGGCCCTTCCTATGATTACACTCATTGCGTAATTTATATAGGAATATTTCATTTCCTTTTCAATTGATTGGATTTTTATTTCTTCCCCGCTTGATTCTATTTTTCCAGAGTCCATTTGATTCACCATGTAAATTGATTTGCCAATTACCTTTAATCATTACCTGCTTTTTAATTTTATCTTAACTTTAAACGGTATAATACACAAGCCAATAGATTTCTATCCATTGTATAGTATAGAATAGTAAAGAATACAAAAATTTAAAGAACCATTTAAATAAAATTTTTGTCATATAAAAATATACTTATTGTGTTTTTTTACTATGAAATAAGTAATATTTAGCAACACCGTATATTACAGCATATCTTCTTATGATTTCAATCCATCCATATATAAGGTAAGGGTATTGTTTCCTCAATTTGAACGCTTTTATTTCTAGAAAACAGAATATTCCTGCGTAGAGTACTATAGACAATATCAAAAATATAATACCTATTGGGACATAGAATAACATTGTTGTTGAAAGCAATAAAAGTATTGGTGCTATAACATAGGGCAGAATATTGTAATACGTAGATTCATAGGATGAGGAATATCTGGAATATACTACCACACCTTCCATGGCATACCTAGACTGCTTTTTCCATAATCGCTTCAATGTTACATCAGAATAATCGTGGTATACAATTGCTTCTTTTATATACAATCCTTTCCATCCATTGAGTATGGCTCTATTAGCAAAGTCGTGATCTTCACCACTTGAGATTGTTTCATCTAAATATCCTACTTCATCAAAAACTTTTTTTCTCCATAACGAATTTCCCATGGGAAGTTTTCCAGGACTTTTTGCAGCTTTTGTATCATAAAACCAATCTAGATATGAACTGTAATACAAAGCAGTAGTTGTATATTTTTTTCCTGGTAAAATAGGGGTAGGTCCAGCAACAAACCCTATTTTGTTATCCTTTGATATTCCTTCTATAAGGTAATGCAACCATTTTGGGGTGGGCATTTCATCTGCATCTATAAATGATATAAACTCACCCTTTGCAGATTTAATCGCAATGTTTCTGCTTTTTGCAACATTACCTTTTGCATTGAGTGGAACCACATTGGAATATTTTTTGGATAAGTTCAATGCTATTTCCCATGTACCGTCTTTTGACCCCCCGTCTGCAATTAAAATTTCAATGTTAAGGTCCTTGTAATACTCTTCAAGAGTATCTACAAGGTTACTGATCCTTTTGTCGTTTAAAACAGTGATTATAATAGAGATTGATTTTTCTGCCATAACATTGATGCTATAACAAACAACTTTAAAAATTTATGTAATTTTCTAATATTAAAAATTTATAGCAATGTTTTTTGCTGAAAAGAGGCATTTGGTCTAGATTCGACATAATTCTTTAAGGTTTCATCTGTCTCAACCATATTGATCACATTTGGCTTTGGTACCCATAGATCTATTTCCTTAATCCTGCCTTTTCTTCCATAGTACCTTAGCTGGGTATTAATCAACCCCAGTGTAGATAGGTCATTGATAAGATCGTTTATCCTTCTGGGGGACAGGGGTGACATACCCATTTTTAAAGTTGTGCTTATGTAATATTCTATTACATCTGGGGTTTTAACTATCTTTGAATTGGTTTTTTCCATTACTTTAACAATGCTGTACATGATAAGCTTCTGGTGCAATGGCAACCCATTGAGTATTTGTTCTATATAATCAGATTCTATTGTTTTTTTTGCAGTATATACATCTTCTACTTCTACCTTGCTTTTTCCATTTCTTTCTGCGATCTGTGTAGCCATTCTCAATAAATTAAGGGCACGTCTAGCATCCCCGTGTTCATGTGCACCTATAGCCGCACATACAGAAATTACATTTTCATCTAGAGAACCTTCCTCAAAGGCTATTTTTGCCCTCTCAGTTAATATTGTAACTAATTGAGGGGCATTGTATGGAGCAAAAGTGATTTTTTCATCGTTTAATCTGCTTTTTACTCTTTCATCAACTATAATAGAGGGCAGATTAACATCGTTTGTTATACCTATGAGATTCACCCTATAGTTTGGACTTTCATTGGATAAATTTATTAGTGTATATAGAGGGCTATCCCCAATACGATGTATCATCTTGTCAATTTCATCGAGTATAATTATAAGACTTTCATTTCTTTTTTTTAATAATTCCTTGAATTTTTCTATTACTTTATCAAATGCCCACCCAGAAGGGGGAATATGTATACCCGTATCGCCTTCCAATTTACTGGATAATGAAGTAAATAAACTCATTATATTGTCAATTTCAGAACAGTTGATATATTGCACGTTCAAAGGCCTGCCTTCCTTTTTGCTTTTTTCTTGGATGTTAGCACAAACTTTTTTGACTACAACTGTTTTACCCGTACCGGTTTTACCCATAACAATAATGTTGGACGTTGGATTATTGTATATTATTGGATAAAGGATTCCTTCTATCTTTTTGATTTCTTCTTCTCTATAAGGTAGCTTATCAGGTATATAGGATTCTAAAAACACCGACATGTTTTTACCTATGACTTTATATACATCTGAATCTGCCATTTCCCCATCCCTTTTTATGCATTTTACTTAACATTATATCCGATATTTAAAATATCTTATTGTCAAAACATCCCTTTTTTTCAGTATTTACAATAAATATTAATTAATATGGCTAATATGATTTTATGTATATAATAATGTATTACATCATAAAGATTTATATTCTTAAAAAAAATAGGAGTTTTATGTCATCGTACATTGTTTCTTTTGTTAGAACACCATTAGGAAAATTTGGAAAATCACTCCAGCCTTTTTCACCCTCTGATTTGGGTGCCCATGTGATTAGAGAATTAATAAATAAAACAGGCATGCTAGGAAAGGATATAGACCTTGTAGTGATGGGCAATATTTTAAAAGGAGGGCATGGTCAGGATCTTTCCAGGCAATCATTGATCAAGGCTGGATTGCCTTTTACTGTTGATGGATACAATGTAGATATGGTATGTTCATCCGGCATGATGAGCATAATAAATGCCTCCCAAATGGTTTCTCTTGGAGATGCAGATATTGTTATTGCAGGTGGTATAGAAAGCATGAGCAATTCTAACTTTATAGTTTCTAGTAAAATCAGGTATGGTGTAAAATTCTCTATGAAATCGGACCTGTTTTTAACCGATTCCATGTATTATGATGGATTAACAGACCCTATTAATGGTATGGTGATGGGAGAGGAAGCGGATAAAGTTGCTAAAGAACACAATATAAAAAGAGAAGAACTTGATGAAATTGCATATTTGAGTCATAAAAAAGCGTTAGATGCCCAAGAAAAAGGGTATTTAAAAAAAGAAATCGCCCCGATTACGAGTGGAGAAGGTGTTGTTTATAATGATGAAGGTATACGTCCGAATTTGAAATTAGAAGATTTGTATAAACTTAAACCAGCCTTTGGAAAAGATGGTCTTCATACAGCAGGTAGTTCTTCCCAGATTTCAGATGGAGCTTCAGCTTTATTAATTATGAATGAAAATGGATTGAAAAAAACTGGATTGAAACCAATTGCAAAAATAATTGGATATTCTTGGAAAGGAGTAGAATCATGGAGATTTACAGAGGCACCAGCTAAAGCAATAGATATTTTGTTACAAAAAACAAAAATTAATAGGAAAGAGATAGATTATATAGAAAACAACGAAGCTTTTGCCGTGAGTAGCATTTTATTAGAAAAAGATGGTTTTGACAGGTCTATTACCAATGTTTTTGGTGGGGCTATTGCTCTTGGGCATCCTATAGGAGCAAGTGGCGCTAGAATAACAGGTACGTTGATCAATGTACTTCAAACCAAAGGAGGAAATTTGGGGATTGCTGCTCTTTGCCATGGTACAGGGGGAGCAACATCGATTGCTGTTCAACTGATATAATTTAAAAATTTATTAATTCTGTAAAAAGGTTTGTGCTTTAGCTGGTTCTAAATCAATTGCCATTAAAAAGTAGTTTAAGGCTTTCTTTTTTATTTCATCTAGTTCTTGTTGTGTCGAATCATCATCTAATCTTGCAATGCTGTTTGAATAATATTCTATAGCTAGTTCAGAGAGATATAAATGTTTATTCTGTTCGTCGATTTTTGTTGCTTCTATGTATACATGTTCAGCTTCATTTATCATGTTGTTTTCAATGTAAAAAGCACCCAACGATGTATAATACAGTGGTTCCTTTTGATTTAGCTCTATTGCTTTTTTGTAATATCCTATTATCTCATTAACATTTATTTTAGGAATACCTCTTGCAGCTTCTGCCATTCCGAAAAAGGATTTATCTGATTTTGGATTTAGTTCTGAAGCTTTTTTATAATGCTTAAAAGATTCCTTGTAATTGTACTGATCTAAATATCTATCACCTAAAGATAATTCTTTTTCCCACTCGTTGCCTGCCATTTGATTTCACCTTATTTTCCGATTATTCGTTTTTTACTTTTGTCAAATATAGAGGTTTTACTATCTAAAGAATGCGGTGGAGACTTGGGGGAGGTACTTCTAAATCCACAACTTCTGCAATATCCAATTCCAGCAGAATCAATAACATAATCTGTGCTTCCACATACAGGGCAAGATATTTCTTTATCTTTTGGTTTTGGTTGATCCTTTTGTACACGCTGTGTAGGTTGGGGGATAGTATATTGCTGTGTAGATTGTTGCGAAGATTCTTGAACAGGAGAGGATGCTGCTTTTGACCATAATTCTTTAACAGCTTCTTCAGCCATTTCCTCATCCTCTTTTGATGAATACAGACTCCTTTTTTGTATGTTTTTGCTTAAAATTTCTTTTGCGCCTGCTAATAAATTAATTGCCTCATACTCAGTAGAGGCTTTTGCTGCCTGATCTTTCAGTTGCTGTGCAGATGACAAAACATCTTGTGCAATTCCTATAGAGATTGCCTTCTCTTGCAACTTTTGTACCTCTGTAAAAAGTTCCATTAATTCCTTATCATAATCATTTGTTTCATCTTTTTCTTGAACATTTGTGCTAACAGGGATTTCTTCCTTAACTTCTATTTTGGGAGGTTGTGCTTGTACGACCGGTTTAGGTTTAGGGAGATTCAGTTTCGGTTCTTTTATATCTTTTTCTTCAACTTTGGGGTATATACCTTGGTTAATTTTAGAGATTTCTTGCTCACGTATTGAAAGCTCTTTTTCCCTTTCTAACAATGATTTTCTTTTCTGTATGAGGTCTTCTTCCTGCTTTAATAACTCGGCTTCTTTTTGATTGAATTTTTCTTTAAGTGATTTGAGTTGCGATTCTAATTGTAGTAATTCATTTTCTTTTGATGAATAATCCTGGCCTTTTCTATCTAACTCTTCTTGCATTTGGATTATTCTCTGCTTTTGCTCATCAAGTTCTTTTTCCATTTTTTTAAGTGATATTTCTTTATCAAACAATTCTTTTTCTTTTGCGGTTAATGCATTTTCTTTGTTATTTAGTTCTTTCTCTTTTTTAATAATGTTATTTTCACGTTCCTCTAAATATTTTTCACCTTCTTGTAGCCTATGCTCTATATCCTCGTTTTCCTTTATTTTCTGTTGTATTTTGTTTTTCTCATTTTCTAGGTCCGTTAACGATTTCTCAAAAAACGACTGCTTCTCATACACTGTAGAAATGAAATTTTTTATTTCATTTATTTGTAAATTGAACTGGTTTTGTAGTTCCTCAAATCTATCTAAATAACTTTTGTTTTTAGATTCCTCTGAGGATTGTGGTGAATCTGCCATTATATATCCCTCTACAAAAACATTACAACATAATCTTACTTAAATTTTTGGTTATTATATAAGGTCATATGATAAATAATTTTTATACTGTTCTCACATTGACACAAAAAAGTTCATATTAGTATTACTCGTATGAGTACTATAGCTATCCTTTATGACGGTCGTTGTAAGAAAGGATAAAAGAAAAAACAGTAGGGTATATTACAGATTATATGATGTGAGAAGAATCAATGGAAAGGTAAAATCAAAATACGTTGGATATCCGGGAAAAAATCCCCAGTCCAAAAATGAGATATCTTATAGGGATATGATAAAGTATGTACATAGGCTCATGGGTATAGATTCTAACATAACACCAGTAACAACGATTGTCCTTGAAAATGCCGAAAGTTGAAAAAGACATTTCTGAAGATAAAATGAGAGTACATTAAAAAACTACAGGGAAGAAATATCTTGTATGTGGATCAAACATGAAAGTCTACAAGTCAGTATTAATGAATGTAAAAATTTATTCTCATAACTGTGTATGATATACATAGAATAAAACAAAGATTTAATATTGTTGAGGTTCATAAGGATTTTATGGTACAAGTAAGCGTTATAATGGGAAGTAAAAGCGATTACGAAACAATGAAAGATGCCATAGACATTTTAAAAGAATTTGGGGTTTCATATGAAGCCAAAATTGTTTCTGCTCATAGAACTCCAGATTATGCTTTTCAATATGCTAAAGAAGCTGAAAAGAATGGAATAAAAGTTATAATAGCCGCTGCTGGTGGAGCTGCTCATCTACCAGGTATTGTAGCATCTTTAACACCTTTGCCAGTAATAGGAGTTCCTATTCCATCTAAACATTTAAATGGTATAGATTCACTGCTGTCTATTGTACAGATGCCACCAGGAGTCCCTGTGGGGACAGTATCAATAGCAGGTTCAAAAAATGCTGCTCTGCTGGCATTGAGAATTTTATCATTATCAGATAATAAAATAATGGATTCAATGAAAGCCTTTATAGATAACCAAACCAAAAAGGTGCTTAACGAAAAATTATAATTAAACTTAAAATGAAAATGTATCAATACGCCTTGGGAATGGTATAGTATCTTCTATGTTTTTTGTTCCTGTTATGTATCTAGTAAGTCTCTCTACACCTATTCCGAAACCGGCAGAACGTGGCAATCCTTTTTTAGCAAATTCAAGATAGTAAGCGAATTGTTGAGCATTTTGCCCTTTTTTCTTTATCCTTTCAATTATGCGTTCGTATTGATATTCCCTTTCACCACCAGATATCGCTTCCCCGTATCCTTCAGGATAATACATATCCATATCAACGAGGATGTTTTCTTTTTCATCGCTTTCCCTGTCATAAAATTCTCTATCATATAGAGGTATATTAACTAACCAAAAAGGCTCTTTTTCTTCTTTGGAAATTTGCATATCAAATCCATCTCCAAGCTTTTTTCTGTACTCACTGTAATCAAATTTTTTAAATGGTTTGTGTGGTAGTGAAATTTTTCTATCAAAATATTCTAACTCTTCTTTAGCCCGTTCATTTACTTTTTTTATTACATAAATATACATATCCTCTGCAAGATTCATTACATATTCTCTCGATGCATCCTTGATTTCTATATCCACTTGGGTAAATTCAGCTAAATGCCTCCCTGTACTTTTTCTGTCAATTGGCTCCAATCTTACATTCGGTGAAAAGATGAAAATTTTATCATATGAAAGCAAGGCTATTTGCTTATGGAATATCATGCTTTGTGTTATACCGTACTTGTATCCATAAAAATCCACGTATGTCTTATATACTGGATGGTTGAGTGGATCAGTAATAGGTGCTATTATTACTGGAGGGATTTCACAAAAGCCGTTTTCTACTAAAAATTCATGTAATGCACGCCTGATTTCACTGTGCATCTTGACCATGTGCTTCATCTTTTCAGATTTTAGCTTTTCATATAATTTTTCTATATGTTCTATTTCACTCATTGTTCTCACACTTTATTCATTTGTATATTGTTATTTATAATTGACTAATTTTTATTGATAAAAATGATAATAATAGAAAAAAATATAGGTATAATATTGTTATTATTACAATTATGAAACAAAAAATTGATAAAATAGACGATAATATTCTATATATTTTGGAAGAAGATTCTAGATTATCTGCTACGAGGTTAGCTGATAGATTGGGGATTCCACGAACAACAGTAGTTCATAGATTAAAAAAATTAGTTGATAATAAAATTATTAAAAAATTTACTATTGTTAGGAATCATGAAATTTTAGGGGATGATATCGTTGCTTTCGTCCTTGTTTCATTTGACAATTCTAAAAAATTAACCCAGAAAAAGGTAGCAAATGCAATTTCATTTGTAGAAGGAGTTGAAGCTGTTTATATTATTTCCGGGGAATACGATATTTTGGTTAAGGTTAGGGCTAGTAGTGATAAAGGCATAGGGGAAATTGTTGTAGATAAGATCCATTCCATAGAAGGAGTCTCTAAGACACTTACACTTTCATGCTTTTTTACAATAAAAGAATAGATTTTTATACCGCCTGCAATAAGTGCTCTATGAAATGTTCTTCTGGATATGCACCTTCCATTTCTACTTTATCATTTATAACAACTTTAGGAACACCTTCCACCATGTATTTCTCCCCCAATTCCGGGAATTCAATTACCTCAATCATTTCTGCTTTTATATTTTCAGATTCGATAGCAAGTTTGTGAGATAATTTTACTGCCAAAGGACAGTAAGGGCATGTAGGGGTAACAAAAACTTGTATGTGAACAGGTTTTGAAATTTTAGATACGATTTTTTTTGTTTTTTCAGTTAAATCAGTATTGCCCTTTGATATGTTTATTATACCTTCTATTAATGACATGAATTCATATCCTGATGGGAGACCGTAAAAGTGCACACCATATTTTTTGTTGGACGACGCAAGTTTTATTGCAGGTGCCTTGTCCAAATCGAGTTCTTTTACTTTATCATTATCATCATCAAAGTCATACTCAACCACACTGATTTTTTCAGGATATATTGAGGCCACTTCAAGGCATATTTCTTTAACCTCAGGAGAGTAATTGTTGTTATCATCTGCGCCTTTCTTTTTCTTTGTAACCACATATATTATAACATTATCTTTCATTGATTCTTTGAAGGTCTTTTTCAACATTTCTTTATCCTTAGCTTTGATCAATTCCATATTTGCACCTCGTTTTTATAGCGTATAGTATAGATTTATGTTAGATATAAAATTTTAGCATTTATCATATTACATGAATATATTACTTTTAAAGAAACAAAACAAAGGAGGTAAAAAGGATAATATAGTAAAAATATGATTTTATTAACGTATTGCATTGATGTATTTATTTTGATGTGAAAAGGGGGATTAAGTTGAGTGAGGTTGTTGATAGGTCAGAATATGATCAATTGGTATTGAAAGATAAATTGATGATTTATTTGGTGAAGAGAGGAAAGGGATATAGGTCTATTAGTAGGGATGATATTATTAAAGATCTAGGCAGGGATTTTAGGGGTTCAACATATAATGATATTAGAGCAGTCATAAATAGCCTTAATACAGAAAAATTGATCAAAATCAACTATGTGGGAATGGATGATTTTTCAATCGATATAGATAAAAAAGGCATTGAATATGTAAATGAAAAATTTTACAATACTAATTTGATTGATAAAAGTATTTTAGATAAATTGTTGAATGATAAGAATATACATGCCCCTAAAAGTGTACCGGTTGAAGGGGACTTTTTTAACGAAAATAAACCTGCAAAAAAGGAGTATAAAGAAAAAACAGGTTCACAATCAATTGATGTTTCTTCACTTCAATCCAGTACAGTTGTTAATTCAGTAGTTTCAGAAGTTATGAAAACTCTTTTAGAGAAGGAAAAGGAAATAGAAGAGAAGGACAAAGCACTGAAAGATAAGGAGAATGAATTAAATGAGAAGTATAAAGAGTTTTCAGAAAAATTAAAATTACTTGAAAATAAAGAGGAAAAAAATAACATACAGGAAGGGGAACTTAGTGACTTAGATAAGGTGCTAACTACTGTAAAAACGGAAGAAAGTGCATACAAAAAACAACTCGATGACCTCAATGCTATGATTTTGAATAAAGATAACGAGATCAAAGCTTTAATCGATAAAACCAATGCCATCCAGGCAGAACTAGATGCTAAAATCAAAGAAAACAATGAGCTTTTGGAATACAAAAAACAAATTGATGCACTTATCGCAGAAAAAGATTCCTTAGCTAAGCAATTGGCTGATAAAGATAATGAATTGCAATCAATCAAATCCCAAACACAATCTTCTCAATCAGATTTGGAAAGTGCATACAAAAAACAACTCGATGACCTCAATGCTATGATTTTGAATAAAGATAACGAGATCAAAGCTTTAATCGATAAAACCAATGCCATCCAGGCAGAACTAGATGCTAAAATTAAAGAAAACAATGAGCTTTTGGAATACAAAAAACAAATTGATGCACTTATCGCAGAAAAAGATTCCTTAGCTAAGCAATTGGCTGATAAAGATAATGAATTGCAAATTCTTAAAAACAATTCTATTGAATATAGTGCTATATTAAATGAAAAAGAGGAGTTGAATGCTATAAGGGAAGAACTAAATATCATTAAAAAAGAGATAGAGAAGGAAAAAGAACTTAACCTTCAACATGAGATAGATTTATCTGCTAGAGAAGCAGAATTAAGTGAAAACAGGAAACAACTAGCAAAAGAATTTGAAGAATTGAATTCAGAGAGGGCTAAACGTGCAGTAATAATTAAAGCAATAGATGAAAAAGAAAAGCAATTAAATTCACTTGAAAAATATTTGAAGAATGAAAGTAAAGCTTTAAGCAACGATAGAGAGTTGTTTAACATGCTTGTATCCAAGTGGCTGGAAAAAATAGAAAAATTAGATAATTCTATACATTCTATTCAATCTTCAGGTGAAGAAATTTTGCAGGAAATCAAGAAGAATTTTCAGCACCCTGGATAGATGAAAATACCAGATGCACCTATATTTTCACAACATAACTGTATTAACAATATATTTTATTTATAATAGCGGTTTAGACAAAAAACTTTATTAAATAGAGATTTACTCTATCATTTATGGATGAGGATGAGCAACCGTATGAAGAATACCATACCCCTATAGGTAAATTGGTAATGTTTATTTTGGCTACTTTGTTTTTCCTTGCTGGTTTATCGTTATATATAATATGGGCAGCACTTTACAATGCATGGTTTGATATAGGGTTGTATTCAGTATCATTTTCTATGATGTTAATAGGGCTTGTAGAAATGTATATTCACTTTCCTACTAATAAATAAAAGTTTTGAAAATAATATTCAAAAAATTTATTTAATTTGAACAACTTTAGGGTAATAGATGGTGTAGAGATGAAACCGGATGAGATTGAGGGTTATTTTAAAAAATTAGATTCCACCAATATTTTTAAGGGATATTATGTTGTCTCTAGAGATGGTATGCATGTGGCATCTAAGTCGTTTGATAATATAAATACAGATACATTTAGTGCCATGTCTGCGGTTATACTTGGTGCAGCTGAAACAATATTTACTATGGTGAAGGATAAGGTAAAGGTTATCGAATTGAAAGGTGTTGATAATATATTTTTTGTTGTTTCCACTGATGACAGGAGTTTGTTTATAGCAGTAACCAATAGTAAAAAAGAGAAGGAAGCGTTGGATGTTCTTTTTAAAACTTTTTCTAAATAAACAGGGATTATTATGGGTGAAGTATGGGAAGTTAATAGTGATGGGGAGAAATGTGTGCAGATTTCTATTCCTGAAGACATTTACAACAAAATGAAGTCAAGGATTGCTAATACAGGTTTTGAAAATGTTTCTGATTTTGTAACTTTTATTTTACGCACTGTGAGTGAATCTAAGTCTAACGAACCGTTTAGTGATGAAGACGAAAAAAAGGTTAGAGACAGGCTTAGGTCAATCGGATATATTGATTAAGGTGTTGTAATGAACCTAGTTAACAGGATGGTTACTGTTGATGACCTTTACTCGAGAAGAGATTATGCACGTACACTGCCTAAGCTTAAGGTTAGAACTCAACTGCTTATAGATATGGATAATATAGCCAATGGTGTTTTTAGTCCTTTAACCGGTTTTATGACCGAAGAGGAATTAAATAGCGTAGTAGATGAAATGTATTTACCTTCTGGTTATCCATGGACTATACCAATACCACTTACATTGGACCAAAGTCAATGGGATAATGTAAAGGTTGGGGAGGATTATGTAATTTCAGACATGGAAGGTAAGAAAGATTATGGGATAATAAAAGTGCGTGACAAGTACGCAATGAATTTGGAAAATATTGCTGTTAAAGTTTTTAAAACAAGTTCCAAAGAACATTATGGCGTTAGCAGGATGTATGACTGGGGCAAATATGCGATAGGTGGGGAAATAGAGGTTTTCAATAGATATGTTGATGAATATTCTTCACATATGCTTAGCCCCAAGCAAACGAGAGAAATTTTTAAAAATATGGGATGGCGTACGGTTGTTGCTTTTCAAACAAGGAACGTTCCTCATAGAGGACATGAATGGATACAAAAAACAGCCCTTTCCTCAGTAGATGGGTTGTTCATTAATCCTTTGGTTGGCGACAAGAAAAAGGGGGACTACAAAGACCGTATTGTATTTGGTTCCTATGAAATATTGGTGAAAAATTATTTCCCTAAAAATACTGTTTTACTTGCTCCTTTGAGAACGATGATGAGGTATGCAGGTCCCAGAGAGGCAATATTCCATGCACTGATAAGAAAGAATTACGGTTGTACTCACTTTATAGTCGGGAGAGACCATGCAGGTGTGGGGAATTATTATGGCCCATATGAGGCACAGGAAATTTTTACATACTTCCCTGATTTGGGTATAACACCTGTATTTTTTAAAGAATTTTACTGGTGCAATAAATGTGATTCAATGGTTACTGACAAAATTTGTCCTCATTCTATAGATGATCGGATTGTCATTAAGGGTACGCTCATAAGGGATTTGATAAACCACAACGAGGAAGTTAATACTAAGATTATGAGAAAGGAAGTTGCCGAATATTTAATAAAAGAGCATGACATATTCATTTAATGATTTAAATGAGCAATAAGCTTTTTGTGCTTGGTTTGGATTGCGCAGAACCAAGCCTTGTTTATGAAAAATTCAAATCCGACCTGCCTAATATCTCTTCATTGTTTCCCGCCAATGCCAAGAGTTTTATGAAAAGTACTATACCACCTATTACCATTCCTGCTTGGCTTTCGATGGCAAGTGGTAAGGATCCTGGAGAAATAGGTTTTTATGGATTTACTCATAGAAAATTAGGCACATATCCTGGTATAGACCCTAAGTCAGAATGGAAAGCAGATGCTAGTAGAGTAGACATCGAAACAATATTTACCCATGCCTCTAGAATGGGTAAAAGGGTTATTAAAGTAGGATTTCCCCCTTCATATCCCCCACAACCAATAAGAGGGGAATCTGTAGGGTGTTTTTTAACTCCTGACTCTAAAAGTGAATATACATACCCCAGTTCTTTGAAAGGAGAGGTTGAAAAGGTAGTAGGGGATTATATATTTGATGTAAAGGGATTTAGATCAGAGGATAGAGAAAATACATTAAAACTTCTTTACAATATGGCAGAAAAACATTTTGAAGTTGTAAAATATTTGATTAAAAACAAAAAATGGGATCTTTTTTGGTTTGTCGAAATTGGGATTGATAGGCTACATCATGTATTTTGGAAATATATGGATAAGGATCATCACTTATATGAACCAGGAAATAAATTTGAAAATGCGATGAAGGATTACTATATATTTATAGACCACAAAGTAGGGGAACTATTGGAATTGCTTAAAAATCAACAAACGTCCATTATGATCGTTTCTGATCACGGTGCTAAAAGAATGAAGGGCGCTTTTGCTTTAAATCAATGGCTGGTAGATAAAGGGTACCTTGTACTTGATGAACCCCCAAATAGCGATAAACCTGTTACATTAGATAAATTAAAGGTTAATTGGAAAAAAACTACTGCGTGGGGAGCAGGTGGATATTATGGCAGGATTTTCATAAATTTGGAAGGCAGGGAGCAATACGGAGTTGTCAAAAAAGACCAGTATGATAATATGTTAGACCAATTAAAGTATGACCTAAACACCATTAAAGATGATCATGGAAATCCAATGAAAAATTTTATTTTTGCACCAAAAGAGATTTACAAGCAGGTAAGGGGGGACTATCCAGATTTAATGGCGATATTTGATGATCTTTACTGGAGATCAGCAGGTACTGTAGGCCATAAAAGTATATATTTAAAAGAGAACGATACAGGACCGGACGATGCGGTGCATGCACAATATGGAATTTTAGGTATAACGGATTATGAAAAGAGGTTAACCCTGCCAAACATTGTAGATATTAAAGATATATATACACTGGAAAAAACATTGCTAGGGCTTTGAATCTTTAATTGTTAATAATTCCATTGCTTTTTCTATAGCCTTTTTTACATTTGGAATGCCCATTGAAAAGCTATTTACACCATATTTTAGCAATGTCTGTGCTGTAGGGGTACCTATTGAGATTATTAATTTGGGCAATAAGTTGATAGGTTTTTCATATTTTGAAAATATTTTAAAGAAAACATTTACAATCATACTAGAAGTAAAAATCACTGCATCAATATTTGTTTTTTTAATTTCTTCGTACATTTTTTTTGAGTTCTCATCGTTTATTTTAGCATGATATAAATTCAATACTTTCAAATCTGCTTTTTTTGTTAATAGCTTTATTATGATATCTGGATTGCCATCTAGGCTCCTAACAAGCAATATTTTTTTATTTTTATCTATTATTTCAACAATCCCTTCAGATGTTTGTTTTTTAGGTATTGTTACATTGCTTATCCCTTCAGCAGTCTTTTCACCTATTGCAATGATCTTTTTTCCGTTGATAAAATTGCTGAATTCACTATCGCTAAAAAAATTTTTGAATGTCGAATATCCAAATCTACTAGTAAATATTATGTATTGATAAGATTCACTTTTTAGTTTGTCAATCTCCTCTTTGCCCACATCAACCACTAATTTTGTTAGTGGGATGTTTATTATCCTAACCCCGTTTATATTGATGTTTTCATTTTTTTCTTCTGGCCTGAATAACAATATGTTATACAATAAAATTCACCACTTTACCTATTACAATAACAGCCGGAGCTTTTATATCATTTTTTTTTGCAATATCTACCATTGATTTTATTTTCCCATTCACGATTTTTTGCTTTTTGGTTGTTCCATTCTGTATTATGCAAAAAGGGGTTTCATCATTCATTCCGTTATAAATTAAATGTTTTTTTATATCCCCGATTTTGCTTACACCCATGAGTATAACAAGTGTGCCGTTGAATGTTGCCATAGATTTCCAGTCTGGTTCATAATTATCCTTAAGATGAGCAGAGACTATCATCACGGAGGAAGATACGTCCCTGTGGGTTAAAGGCAATCCTACATTGGTAGGAACACCTATGGCAGATGTAATCCCGGGAATTACTTCATATTTTATATTTTCCTTTTTCATGAATTCTATTTCTTCGCCACCCCTTCCAAATAAAAAGGGGTCACCGCCTTTTAATCTTGATACATTCTTTCCTTCGTTGTAATATTTTTTTATTAACTCATGTATATTTTCTTGCATGACATCAGTATCTTTTCCTTTGATCTTTCCCACATTAATTTTTTTTATATTTTTAGGGAGCTTCTTTAAAAGGGTTGTACTTACTAAGCTATCGTATAGAATAACATCTGACTTTTCTAGTGCATTCATTCCCTTTATAGTGATTAATGTAGGATCTCCAGGACCAGCACCTATAAGATAAACTTTATTCATGATACCACCTTTCAAAGCGTTTTAAAAATTCTTTTTTTTCTTTTAAATCGAATAATTGCCAGAAATCATTTCTTTCATTACCTTTTATAACTGCCGAATGGAATAATATTTTCTCTCCCACTAACCTTGCAAGTATTCCAACAGATGAATGGCATCCTGCATTAATAGTTTTTAAGGCATCTCTTTCAATAGAAGTTACCATCAGAGATTTTTCATCGTTTATGTTTTTGGATATATAGTCAAACGACTTCTTTCTAGAAACCACTGCTATTGCACCTTGATTGGCTTGAGGAACGAATATGTCGGGATTTAACATTTCCCCTGTAATATTTAATCCCAATCTGGATATCCCTGCATATGCTAACACAATTCCATCCATTTGCCCATTTTTTAGTTTTTTAATTCTTGTATCTATGTTTCCTCTTATATCTACCACTTCAATATCGTTTCTAAAAAATTTTAAAAAATTCCTCCTTCTTTCACTTGATGTTCCTACTTTAGAACCTTTTGGCAATGTGTTCAATGTGTATTGGCTATAAAAAAAATCTTCTATTGGACCCCGTTCAAGTACTGCAGAAATTTCTAATTCGGGTTCCATTTCCGTAGGAAGGTCTTTCATAGAATGGACTGCAATATCTATATTATCATTAAGTAGGTTCTCGTTTATTTCTTTGGTAAAGAGTCCATATTCTTTAGACATTCTTAAAGGTGTTGTCGTATTATCACCTGAACTTGTGATTTTTATTATTTCTGTTTTAATTCCCAATTTTTCAATTTTTTGTGCTACCAGGTTAGCTTGGTATAGGGCCAATTTACTCCCTCTAGTACCAATCCTTATTTTTTCATAAGCTTTCATATATTACCTGCCCTGTATATTCTATTTCTTTACTTGTATGACTGAAACTTAAGAATAATGTTTCGTATTGAGATGGGGGGATGTATATACCTTTTTTTAATAATTTTTGGAACAATTGGTAATATTTGTGACTATCGGATGTTAAAGCGCTGGCATAGTCTTTGACTTTGTTGGCAGTAAAAAATATTTGAAACATACTTACTATACCGTTAAAGGATATGTTTATTTTTTTATCGTGTGACGCGTCATCTATATATTTTATAAGGAGGTTTAATTTCTTTTCTAATTCTTTATAATCAAGATTTTTAAGTTTTTTCAAAGTTGCTATCCCAGTTGCAATGGATAAAGGGTTCCCTGAATACGTCCCTGCTTGATAAACACTTCCACTAGGTGCTATGTTTTTCATTATTTCTTCCTTTCCTCCAAATACTGCTAATGGCAATCCACCCCCCACAATTTTACCTAATATTGTTATATCCGGATTTATATCAAAATATTTACTAGCTGTTCCATAATGGAATCTAAATCCAGTTATAACTTCATCGAATATTAACAGAGATTTATATTTTTCAGTTAGGTTTTTCAATTCACTCAAAAAATCTTTTTCCGGTATAATTACCCCTACATTACCCAATACAGGTTCCAATATCAAAGCGGCTATATTTTCACCTTCTTTGCTAAACACTTCTTTGATGCCTTTAATGTCATTGTAGTTAGCAACAAGTGTATTTTCCGCTATCTCTTTAGGTATGCCTGGAGAAGAGGGCGTTCCGATTGCCCCACTTCCAGGGGATATAAGAACCGAATCGTGTGATCCGTGAAATCCACCGTATAACTTCAAAATTTTATTCCTTTTTGTGTACGCCCTAGCTAGCCTTATTGAATGCATTGTTGCTTCTGTGCCAGAACTAGTAAAACGCATCATTTCCATATTAGTTGCTTCTTTTAGCATATTTCCGTAAATTATTTCGAGCTCTGTTGGAGCACCATATATCCAGCCGTCTTCCAATTGCTTTTTAATTTCCTTTTTTATATCTTTATCTGCATGCCCCAGTATAAGTGGGCCATATGCAAGGCAATAATCAATGTACTCTTTATCATCTACATCGTATATCCTAGACCCTTTCCCTTTTTTTATGAATATAGGGTACGGCTTATAATATCTTACAGGGGAATTAACACCACCAGGGAATATATTTAAAGATTCATTGAATAATTTTTCTGATTTCATGAAGTGTTATACATTTTATAAAATATATAAATCATTTTGAGTTAAGTGCGGTATTATGATATCTGCACCATATTTAGAACTTTATAGGTTGTTGTTAATTTACCTTATCAAAAATGGTTAGAATTTTAAATATGAAAACGTAGGGTAGGTATTTTATATTAAGATTCAAAGTTTCAAAACCATATAGAAAGTAAAGACAGTTATTTTTAAAATCTAGATGGCAAAAAGTCATTCTACAATGAGGGATATATAAATAGTAGACAGATTATACAATCTCTGAATGTTTAGAATTAGCTGACAAATTCTTATATATTGTTTATTACATTGATTATAATGTTTTGTTATGATAGCATATAATCAACTCCTGTTTAAGGCAGGAACTGTGAGCAAGAATATAGATGAAGAACGATTCAAATATGAATCTAATCCCGAACTTTTAAGGTATACAAGAAATAATTTGGCAGTCCTTTTTTGGAATTTGACTGCTCAATGTAATTTAAACTGCATTCATTGCTATGCAAGTGCTGAACATAAAAAAACGCCAGGAGAATTGACAACGGAACAGATTTTATCTACTTCAGACGATCTTGCGAACATGCGCTTACCTGTTGTAATTTTGTCAGGAGGAGAACCCACTTTACATCAGGATATATATGCCATTTCTAAATATCTGGATTCCAAGGGAATCAGGGTTACACTTTCTTCTAATGGCACTACAATAACTGAGAACGTTGCCAGTAAACTTGCAGAAAGTGGTGTTAAGTATGTAGGGGTAAGCTTGGACGGATTTGGGGATAGCAATGATTTTTTTAGAGGAATGAAAGGTGCTTTCGATAAAGCATTGCAAGGTTTAAAAAATGTAAAAAAAGCAGGTATGATGAGCGGAATAAGATTTACTGTAACAAAATACAACCTCAAGGACTTACCGAAAGTTTTTGATTTAGGAATAGAACTAGGAATCGATAGATTTTGTTTGTACCACCTGGTTCCTGCAGGGAGGTCAGAGAAAGAGCAGGATATTACAAATGTAGATAGGAGAAAAGTTATAGACTATCTAGTAGAAAAAACTTTTGAGATTCACGACAAAAAAATAGATATGGAAATTTTAAGTGTAGACAATCCAACAGATGGGGTATATTTATTACTCAAGTTGATAAGAGATAATGATCCACGGGCCAAAGAAGTTTATAAACTTTTGAAAAGGAGGGGAGGAGATAATTCTGGAATAAAAGCTGGAAATATTGATCCGTGGGGCAATGTGCATCCTAACCAGTTTTGGTGGGATTATTCTCTAGGCAATGTAAAAACCCAGAAATTTAGTGAAATATGGAACAATGAAAGTGGAGATATATACAGCTTGAGGCACGATAAATCCAAGCTTTTAAAAGATAAATGTCAGAGATGTAATTTTAAAGATGTTTGTGGTGGATTTAGATTGCGTTCGTTGAGATACAATGGTGATGTTTGGTCTCCTGACCCAGATTGCTATCTTACAGAAGAGGAAATAAAAACAGAGGTACCTGGTGTATAATAATGGATTTCAATGAATCACCGATAATAATGTTCATTGAAGTAACCAAAGCGTGCTTGTTGTCTTGTAGGCATTGTAGAGCTAATGCAATCCATAAAAGGGATCCGAGAGAATTAACCCTAGATGATTTTGAAAAACTAGCAAAAAATATATCTGAATTCAATCCAAAACCAATGATAATAATTACAGGTGGAGACCCTTTAATGCGCAATGATTTATTTGATATTATAGACCTTTTTAATGAACATGGACTTAATGTATCCATTTCTTTTAGTGGAACCAAACTTGCTACTAAAGATGCACTTGAAAAAATTATAGGTAAGGTCAAAAATGTTGCCATTAGCATTGATGGTAGCAATGCAGAGGTCCATGATAATTTTAGAAAAGTAAACGGAACTTTTGATACTTCCATAAATATTCTGAAATATCTTTCAGGAAAGATTAGTTTGCAAATAAATACCACTGTAGGAAGACACAACATTGAAGATTTTCCAAATATATTGAATTTAGTAAAAGAATACAAAATAAGAACATGGGATTTGTTTTTCATAGTTCCTACAGGAAGAGCAACTTCTGAGTTATCTTTAACTAAGGAAGAAGTTATGGATACCATGAAATTTTTGTATTATGTGCAAACATCGAGTGATTTTAGGATAAAGGTTACAGAAGCACCTTTCTACAATCGCATGAAGTTAGAAGGTCCAGACAACATAAACACACCTCTTTTCAATAAGCTTGTTAATAATAGTAAAATAAATTTTGAAAAAAAGATACTGCCTGTTACCAGGGACAAGAACAATTTGGGAGTTACAGATGGGAGAGGAACTATTTTTGTTTCTCATATAGGGGATATCCAACCCACTGGATTTTTGCCCCTTACTGCTGGAAACGTGAAAAAGGATAGCATCGTAGAGGTTTATAGAAAATCTAAACTTTTTATTGATTTGAAAGACCCTTCAAAGCTTTTGGGGTATTGTGGGATTTGTGCATATAAAGATATTTGTGGAGGTTCAAGGGCAAGGGCATATGCTGTTTATGGCAATTATATGGCAGAAGACCCAGTGTGTCCTTATGTAGGGTGAATGTTTATGGATGATTTGGATGGCAAAATATTAACTTATATACAGAGCAATTTTCCTATTGAAGAAGACCCGTATTCTAAGATGGCAGATGATTTGAAGGTTGATAAAGAAATATTAATAAAACGCCTCAAGGATTTGTATAAAAATGGGTACATAATAAAGATAATCCCTAAATTTACGGAGAGTTATTATAGCAACCATTCACGGGTTTTGGTAGGAATGTGTGTAGACCATTCCAGTATTATGGATATTGCCAAGGTTATTAATAGTTATGATAATATTTCTCACAATTATGAACGTGATCATTATTTCAATATATGGTTTACAGTAATTTCAGATGATTTGGATAAGATTAAAAAGATCGTTGATGAAATAGCTACCAATAAAGGGGTTAGAGATTATGTTGTGTTACCATCTAAGAAATTGTTAAAATTAGATACGGAATTTGAGGTAAAAGTATGATTGTGATTAATAAATTAAAAAAAGGGATTGGAATTAATGATGACCCATATGGGGAATTTGCAAAAAATTTGAATATGGACAAGAAAGAGTTTATAGAATATTTACATGATATGAAAAATACAGGAAAAATATTGAAAATGAGAGCCCTGCTTAGCCATAGTAAGTTAGGGTATAAAGTTAATGCAATGATTGCAATGAAGGATGTGCATAACATAGATTTTTTTATAGGTATGCCTAATATTTCTCATTTTTATATAAGAGAATCCAATGAAAAATTCCCTTACAATTTTTATGCAATGGCTCATTTTAGAGATGAAAACGAATTGAAAAAATTTTCAGATATTCTGGATGATATGCATATTGAATATGAGATTTTGCGCACTATAAGGAATCTGAAGAGGATAGAGATATGACATTCTGTCCAGTGGTTATCAACCTGGAAAAAGTAAAAATAACAATATTTGGAGGGGGTGAAGTAGCCAATAGAAAGGTAAAAAACTTATTAGGAAGTAATATAACAATAGTTTCAGAAAAGGTAATAGATGAAATAGAAAGGTTGAGTCCCATTACAATTATAAGAAAGAAGATAGAACAAGAAAACGACGTGATAGATTATATAAGGGATTCAGATTTTGTAATAATAGCAACAAATGATTCTAAAATAAACACTATGATAAAAAATATTTGTAAAAAGGAAAATAAAATTTATAATTCAGTAGATGACAAGGATAGCAAGGTAATATTCCCTGCATTTATTTATGATAGAGATTTGATAATCGCTGTGTCAACCTCAGGAAAAGCACCGGCTCTTTCTTCATACATAAAAGAGGACGTTATGCAACATGTTAATAAATACACCAAAGCAATAAATATTATAGAAAAAATAAGAAAAAATATAGGGCATGGAGAGGATAGGAGAAAGAGGTTTTTTCGTATGCTTTTTAAAGATGAACATTTTTGGGAATTGCTTGATAACGAAAAGGAATGTATTGATTATGCTATAAGCAAATGGAGGGAGTATGCAGATCATTAACTTACAGGCTACATACAAAAATATGGATTTTTTGGATTTAGAGAAATGGAATTCTTTAGATGATAAAGATATTGTTGGTTTCCTTAAATTGTACGCTGATGAGTTTGTCATTTTAAAAACTTGCAATAGATTTGAAATTTACATTGTTTGCAACGATGAAATTGCAGGGAAATTGTCGGAATATTTGTTATCTTTAGGACCTAAAGCAGAAATAGCTACCAACAGGGATGCTATAATACATCTCATGAGGGTTTCTGCTGGCTTGGATTCCATGATTCCTGGTGAGCATGATATACAGAGGCAGGTAAAAGAAGCTTTAAATAATGCTTTGAAAAATAAAATTTCTGGGAAAGTGTTGAATTATGTTTTTATGTCTGCCTTGAATGTTTCTAAAGAAATAAGGACCAATACAAAAATCAGCAATGGTGTGATTTCCATACCTCAAACTTCTGTAAGAATTTTAAATGAAATTAAAAAAGAGGGAAAAGTGGCAATATTGGGTACTGGAAGAGTTGCACATTCTTTGCTAAAATATTTAGGTAACCAGTATGATATAACTGTTTTTGGCAGGTCTATGGATAAATTGGAAGATATTTCCAATAATTTTCATGTGAAAACAAAACCGTGGACTCATTTAGGAGAGATTAGCAACTTTGATGTTCTTTTTTCTGCTTTGAAGGTTAACGGGTATGTTTTAAATAATGAGGACTTAAGCACCAATAAACCAGAAATAATAATTGATTTGGGGAATCCCAGGAATATTGAACCCAGTAGTAGTAGATATTATATAGATTTAGGATACCTGAAAACCTATGTAGAAAAAAACCTAAACAATAGAAAAAAAGAAATGGATAAGGCCATGCTTATAATAAACGAGAGGGTAAAGGAAATTGAACATAAAATATTCAATGAACGGATAGAGAAAGTTATTTCAAGCATATACCAAAAAGCAGAAAATATAAAAAAGGAGGAGATTGATGAATTAATTAAAATTATCGGAGACAAACATAAAGAGGAAATTGAGCTTTTTGCCAATTCTCTGGTAAAAAAGTTGCTTAATAATATTGTAAAAAATTTACAGGACGATAAGTATGACAGCGATAAAATAAAAATTATTGAAAAAATTTTCAGGTGAGTATGATGTACCCTATAACAAGAATGAGACGATTAAGGTATAACCAGACTTTAAGAGAGATGGTGGAGGAAACCGAGGTGAATGTGAATGATCTTGTATATCCGATATTTATAGATGAGAATATAAGTGAAAAAAAACCTATAGAATCTATGCCAGGGATATACAGATTACCTTTAGAGGAGGTTTTGGATGAAGCTAGAGAAGTTGAATCTTTGGGCATTAAGGCGTTACTATTATTTGGTATACCAAGGCATAAAGATGAATTAGGAAGTGCTTCTTACTATGACAATGGAATTATTCAAAAAGCTGTGAAATTGATCAAAAAAGAAACAAAGTTACTTGTTATTGCGGATTTGTGCTTATGTGAATACACAAGCCATGGGCATTGTGGGATTGTAGAACAGGGCTGTGTACTTAATGATAGAACACTTGAACAGTACCGGAAAATTGCAGTTAGTTATGCAAAAAGTGGGGTTGACGTAATTGCACCTAGTGGAATGATGGATGGCCAGGTTAAGGCGATAAGAGAGGCTCTTGACATGAATCATTTTGAGGATATTCCTATTTTGGCATATAGTGCTAAGTTTCAATCTTCATTATATTCACCATTCAGGGATGCGGCAGAATCTTCTCCTAAATTTGGGGATAGGAAAACATACCAGATGAATTATGCAAATGCGCGTGAGGCCATGAGGGAGATTCAACTAGATGTAGATGAGGGGGCAGATATTATAATGATAAAACCGGCAATGATGTATTTGGATATCATACGCATGGCAAGAGAAAAATTTGACCACCCTATAGCTGCTTATAATGTGAGTGGAGAATATTCCATGGTGAAAGCAGCTAGCTTAAAGGGATATGTAGATGAAAGTTCAGTGGTAAAAGAGATTTTAACTTCTATTAAAAGAGCTGGGGCGAATATAATAATAACGTATCACGCAAAGGATTTTGCAAAAAACTTTGCAAAATCGTAATATTGCTAATATGCAAATTAGGATAATTCATAAGCTTTTTCTGTAAGTTTTTTAACATAATCCCTGGACCTAATTTCTTTTGAGGGATTTATAATGTAACATAGCAATGCCCCAATAAACATCCTTAACTTTAGGATTAAATCTTCATTTTCGTCTGAAAAAACTTTTTGTGATATTCCTTTCAATCCGTTGTAACATAAGTTTTTTACTATTTCACCAATTTCGTCGTATTGGTTTATATAAGACAATGTGTAAAGAAATAAATTTTTATATATAGGATCAGAGTATTTTTCTATGAAGTTATTTCCTAGTTCAACCAGTGCATTTTTTCCATTTTTCTTGCTTTTTACACATGCATCATATAAATCAGTTGGCAGGCATTTTATGGCCACTTCAAGTATAAGTTCCTCCTTAGTCCTGAAATACCAGAAGATCAAGCCTTTAGATAAACTAGCTTTTTTTGCAATAGATTCAACCGGTGCATTATAGCCATATTCTGAAAAAACGATCATTGCATTTTTTATGATTTTTTCTTTTACATCATTAACTCTTTGTTCCTTTGGAGTCGGCATATGTATTTTCTAATATCATACTTCTATTTAATACTACCATTTTATTTTGACCTATTGGATTGACCATATAGACAATATTTTTATAGTAATATTGCGTTACCATAAAACACAAAAGGGGTTTGAAATGGATAAATCAAATGTCAATGAAAAAATTGTTACAGGAGCTGAGTGGTTTGGCATTCCTATCGCTACACTAGCTTTGGCCGAAATATACATATTGCTTTTTCAACATTATGGAACATTAATTTACAAAAATATAGCAGAATTTTTCACCATTTTAGGGTTCATTATTTTTGTATTCATATTTTTTATATGGATATATACTGTTTTCGAAAGTCATGAAAAGATTTTAACTCATTGGGATAATCTAACAAGGTTGAGTTTTATTGCACTGATACCAATAATTGGGTTTGTACTAAATTTTCAATTGTTATACTATTATGGATCCACTCAGTTCACTGCTTTCTTTTCATTGTTAAATTTTGGTTTTGAATATGCATTGGCTTTGTTAATAGGGATTTTACTTGGATACAGGTTATATACAAAGGAAATAGAACCTTCGGAGATTAATTATGTTATTGCTATACCGCCCCTTTCCATAGGAACCAGTGTATTTTTGGGTGCGTATTTAATAAGTATTTCACACAAAATGGAATGGCCAATTATATGGGCGCATTACATATATTTTGTATTGTTGATGGGGCTAGGAATTTTCTTTTTCCTTTACATTTTCATAGGATCTTTAGCATTATCAGGGCATGTAGAAACAAAAATTCACGAAACATTGCCAACTACAATGCTTCCAGTTGGGATAGCGAGTCTTATCATAATAAATTTGACTACTTTTGTCAGTCTGAATAGCATAAAAATGTTTTATTTCAGTCCTGATGCGGTAGGTATGATTTCTGTTATGCTATGGGGTTTTGAAGTATGGAACTTTTTGGTAGCTTTAGCTATAATTATATCTAAGCACCATACAGAAAGCATATCTGTGTGGGCATATGGCTTTCCCTTGGGTCTTTTTGCGGTATCAACCATTAAAATAATGCAACTTACAAATTTTGGTTTCATTTTTGATGTGTTTTTGTTTATAGCTTTTGCTCTTAATGTATTATGGCTGTACGGATGGTTTAATACCGCAAATTTTTTAAAAAAGTTGAAAAAATGATGTAGTTACCATACAGTTGGTAATACCTATAAACCCCTTAAATTCAAACATGAGAATAAACCTTTATATCCCCTAATTTTTTACTAAAAGTTGAGTCCTACATTTTTTGAAATCCTTGGTGATTTGATACCATCCATTCACATTAACCATATAATTATGAAAATTAATCCTATAAAATAAGGCGATAAAATCTACAGATACACTCCCTCTATGTTGAAGATATAATGGTAAAAAGATAACTAAATTAGGGATGAGTAATAGGGAGATATGCTATGATGTTAGAGGTTTTAATTCTTTAAATATTTTTGTTTATAGCTTTCTTTGCAAGTATTGCAACAAAATATCCGTGTACCATAAACAGTTTTTAATTTAACAGGATCCTTGTAAATTTCTTTTCCGCAATATGAACATTTTGCTTTAATGTTGTTTTCTAAATTTTCACTTATGTTTACATCATTTGAAAGTACTGGATAAATGGATATAATATCACCATATTTTTTAATTTTGTTTTGTATAATACTTAGCTCATCTTTATTGCGTATTTTGATGTGAATTATCAAATCACCTTGCCCCATGGTTTTGTATATTGCATAAATACCTTTGATATTGAAAAGTGTTTTTTTTATGTTTATATTTTCATTATATGTTTTTGAAATCAAAAAAAAATCAAAAAGCCAATCTTCCTGCCCTATTTCTACAGTATATCTTTTTATTATTCCATTAATCTCCATCTTTTTGATATGGTCTGTTATAGTAGGTACAGATACAGAGAGTTTTTTTGCTATGGTTCTATTTGATATCCTGGAATTAACTTTAAGGATTTTTAATATTTCAAAATCAAGTTCATCCAATGATGTTTCCATATTACTTTACAATTGTAATCAAATATATTAAAATAACTTACATTTGTAAACCTATATGCTGATATATTTACCTTCATATAGTGTAAAATGGTGTAATAAAATGGTAAAAGACCCCGTATGTAAAATGGATGTGGTGGAAAGTAAAACAAAGTATATCACTGAATTCGATGGAAAGAGATATTATTTTTGCTGTGAAACATGCAAAAAAACCTTTGACAAAAATCCTAAAAAATATGTTTGATTCATATGGCAAAAGATCCTATTTGTGGAATGTATGTGGATGAAACCACAGCAACTTTGAAAAGTGTCAGAAACGGCACTACATATTATTTTTGCAGTGCTGGATGCAAAGAACAATTTGATGCACCGGAAAAAAGCTTGAAAAGAAATAAATTGCTTACTTATCTTGCATGGATTCTGGCAATTCCAGTTGTAATAGGTACGTACATTGTGCCTTTGCCTTTTAATCTTTATACAATGCTAGTATTGGCAACCATCGTGCAATTCACATCCGGTTTGAAATTTTACCAAGGGCTTTACGACGGCATAAAAAGCAGATCTACCAATATGGATACGCTTATTGCAATAGGCACTACTACAGCTTATTTATATAGTGCGTTCATTGTCTTATCTGGCAAAGGTACCCTTGTTTATTTTGATGCTTCAATGCTCATTGTTGCATTAATAAGGACAGGTAATTTAATAGAAGAATGGACAAAAAATAAAGCCTCTGACGCAGTGAGAAAATTAATGGATTTAAGACCAGATAAAGCGAGGGTTATTAAAGATGGCATGGAAACCATGTCTCCTGTAGAAGAAGTTGAAGCAGGGGATATTATCCTTGTAAAACCAGGGGAAAAAATACCTGTTGATGGCATTGTTATTGAAGGAATTAGCGAGGTAGACCAATCTATGCTAACAGGGGAAAGTGTACCTGTAGTAATTGAACAGGGTAGCAAGGTTGTAGGAGGAACAATAAATGTAACTGGAACTTTTAAAGCAAAAGCAACAGATGTGGGGTCAGATAGTACATTATCAAAAATTGTAGAGATGGTAACAAATGCCAAGGAAGGAAGGGCACCAATACAAAAAATTGCAGATAAAGTGTCATCATATTTTGTCCCTATAGTTGTTAGCATTGCATTGGTTTCTTCAATATTTTGGTATTTTTACGGACACGTCGGTGTTTCAATTGCTTTGTTAGTTTTTGTGTCGGTTATTGTAATCGCTTGCCCTTGTGCACTGGGCATTGCTACACCAGCGGCTTTTCTTGTCGGTGCAGGAATTGGGGCACAAAATAATATTTTGATAAAAAATGGGGATGCCTTGGAAACATCTAAAAATGTAGACATGGTCGTTTTCGATAAAACAGGAACTCTTACATATGGAAATATGGAAGTTGTAGGGGCGGAGCATTATATTGATGAAAAAAAATCTTTAGATTTGTATTATTCATTAGAAAACCTTTCAGAACACCCTATTGGTAAGGCAATTGTTTTATACTGCAAAAATAAAAAAGCTAACGCATTAAAAGTAGTAGATTTTACTTCAATACCTGGAAAAGGAGTAAAGGGTGTTATTGACGGGGAGCTATACCTTGCAGGCAATCTAAAAATGATCAAAGATTTTGGCATTAAAATAAGCAATGAACAAGATTTATTGAAATATCAACATACAGGAAACAGTGTTGTTATACTCGCTAACAGTAGTGAGGTTTTATCTATTATTCTTTTACAGGATAAAATAAAAGATAACGCAGAAAAGGCTATAAAGGCTTTGAAGTCTATGAATATAACTACTGTAATGTTGACAGGGGATCATAAATACGCTGCTGAGAACGTGAGAAAAAAAATAGGAATAGATATCGTTTACTCTGAACTATTGCCAAACGAAAAAATGGAAATTATTCAGAAACTAAAGAGGGAGGGTCATATAGTAGCAATGGTAGGGGATGGAATAAATGATGCACCTTCTATGGCAACGGCTGATCTTGGAATAGCAATTGGTACAGGTACTGATGTTGCTAAAGCATCAGGGGATATTGTACTTATGAAAGGAGATCCGTATGGGGTTGTCATTGCGCTTAAGTTGGGCAGGAAAACAATATCTAAAGTAAAGCAAAACCTATTCTGGGCTTTCGGTTACAATAGTGCATTGTTGCCTATTGCTGCAGGTGCATTAGTCCCTTTCTTGGGCATTGGCATATACCATTTTTTGCCTATTTTTGCCGCCATGGCCATGGCATTTAGCAGTACTACAGTAGTTTTGAATTCTATGACACTTAAATTTTTTAAAATTTGAGGATATTATGGGAGATAGGGAGCTAATAAGGATAGAGGTTAGTGATAAGTTAATAAAATATATTATTGATAAATACGGCAAATGGGTTCCTATTGTAATAACATATACTGAAACCAAGGGACCTTGCCAGGACAACTGGTGCCCATTGATTAAAAAGCTGGAAGTACACCTATTTACCTCTAAAGAGAATTTACAACAATTTGAACCGGTTTATTATAAAGGATTGTTGATTTTGATTGAAAAAAATATATTTTTATCGTCAGTTAAACATAGAGACGAGATAAAAATACTAATGGATTACAAGCATAAGATAAAGGTTTCTGGTTTAAGTTTTGTTTCTTGATATTAATGGTTTTGTTATAGCAATTTTTAATAAAAAATATTTTAGTAGTAAGAAGATATATTAGATTGATGGATTCATACGTTATTTCTTTGGGAGGATCTGTTTTCAATCAGGAAAACATAGAAAATATTCTGGGAGAATATTCCAATATAGTTAATAGCCTCATCGAGAAGCATGTCATGTATTTTGTTATTGGTGGGGGTATGTTAGCGAGAAGCTATATAGAAAAAGCATCGGTTTTCAATCCCAATAAATATTTTCTAGATGAAATAGGGATTATGGCAACAAGAATCAATGCAATGCTTTTTGTAACTTCACTTAAAATCAATAATTTGAAGGTTTCTTATAGCATTGATGAGGCGTGTAAATCTGCTAAAGATTACAATATTGCCGTGATGGGTGGGATTATGCCTGGAATTACTACAGACGGTGTATCTGCTTTGCTTGCTGAAGCTTGCAATGCAAAAATGGTTATAAACGCTACTAATGTCGACGCAATATACACCGACGATCCAAAAATCAATAAAAAAGCTAAAAAAATTAGCAAAATGTATTTGGATGACTTGATAACCCAGGTAGGTAAATCTGAAAGTTACCCTGGTAGAAGTGGTGTATTCGATTTGTTCGGATGCAAAATTTTGCAACGGAGCAAAATACCTTTGCGTGTAATTAACGGGACTATACCGAAGAATGTATACGAAGTTATAGAAGAGAATAGGGATATTGGAACGGTTGTGGTTTCATGAAGGTTTATAAATTTTATTTGTTGATTATACTGTTTCTTTTTTTAATGCCTGTTTCATATTCTCACAGAGTACAGATTCTTCCTGGAGCGGATACATATATCAGCGGTGTGGTGCTCAACTCTAATAACAATACTTCTATCCAGGGAGCTTTAGTTGAAATTTTATATAACGGGACAATCGTAAGGCAGGGTAATACCAATTTTACAGGTGGTTTCGAATTCGCTGTTCCTACAGGAATTTATGTAATACAGGTTTCAAAACCCGGGTTTCAATCAAATAGTACTACTGTTGCTGTATCTGCACAGCAACCAGGTACAGGAATAATTATATATCTTACTCCTTCTCAAAGTACATCTTATACACCAATTTACTTTATTTTATTGGGGTCTGCGGCAATCATTGTTGTGATTGTAGTATATATATGGTATGAAAAAGAAAAGAAAAAAACTAAAAAAGAATATAAAGAATCCACCAAAAGCACTAAAATATGCCCTATATGTAAGCAACCATATACAGGAAGTTTAAAGGTTCATATAAAAAAGGAACATAGGAAGTGATTATAATATGATAAAAAGTGAAAGATTGAAAGAAGTAGAGCTTTCAGGGATAAGAAGATTGTTTGAATTGGCTAACAAAAAAGGAGGAAATATCATTAATCTGGGGCTAGGTGAGCCTGATTTTAACCCCCCTGAACCAATTGTTGAAGAACTTGCCATAGCAGCTAAAAAAGGGTTAAACAAGTATGGTCCTACCAATGGAATAGATAGCTTAAAGCAAATAATAGTAGATAAATACAAAGATTATGACCCAAACATAAAATTGGATAATGTTATAATAACAGAGGGTTCTACCCAAGGGCTGTTTAGCGTGGCACTTTCCATTTTTAATAGAGGGAACGAGGTTTTAGTGCCTGATCCAGGGTTTGTATTGTATAGTGCACATGTAAAGATAGCAGAAGCAACCCCAATTTTTTACAATTTAACCAAGAAAACATCTTATTTGCCAGATATAAAAGAGTTGGAAAAGATCGTAACTGAAAAAACCGTTGCTATTTACATAAACAATCCGTCTAATCCTCTTGGAACAGTATATCCTGAAAGTTTGGTTGATAAAATTGTGGACTTTGCAAAAAAACATGATTTAGTTATAATTTCAGATGAAGTTTATGATAAGATAATATATGAAGGAAAATTCAACAGTTTCTGGGGGAAGTATGATAAAGTGATCTTAACCAATTCATTTTCAAAAATCATTGCTGTGCCAGGATGGAGAATAGCATATCTGCTTGTTCCAGATGAGTTTTTAGACCCCATCAAAAAAATGCATTATTACACAGTGGCTTGCCCTTCTACTCCATTTCAGCATGCTATAGTCAATGGCTGGGAAAGGTCTCAAAGCAGGATTGAAGAGATGGTAAAGATATTCAAAGAACGTAGAGACCTTGTCGTTAAAATGTTACACGATATGGGTGTTGATTACATAACTCCCCAAGGCGCATTTTATGTTTTTATGAAAATTCCGGAAAACATGAAAAAGAGCTCCAAACAAGCAGCGGAAGAGTTAATAAATTATGGAGTTCTAGTTACTTCAGGGGATTCTTTTGGAAGTAATGGGGAAGGATATTTAAGGATATCATTTGCTAACTCTTCTGAGAATATAAAGAAAGGCCTTAACCTTATAGATAGATGGATCAAGGACAACACATAAACAATTTTTTTTATTTTGTTTCGAATTTCCAGATTGCATCGCCTACATGGTAAATAAGAATAGCGCATTTCCCAGGTGGCCGCGATTTCATTTCATTCCCGCTTTTTATGGCGTATGCAATGGCTATGGGGCGCTTATGTTTTATGTCCATGACCCATACTAAGTCATTTTCCTTTATAGATTCATCACAATCAGCTACGCCTTTACCCATTACATCCGCACCATCTGAAATGGGGATTATAGCACCTTCATCTACAGCTATATATTTTTTGTAAATTGGATTTTCTAATAGATTGGACAATGAAAACATATAGAAATTACCTTTTTCAATAAAAGATACTTTATTGTCTGTAAGAATCAGGGCAATATCTTCATTTATGGGGATCTTTTCTACGTTTAAGGAAGTGAATTTGTATTCAATACCCAGGTAGTTTTTTATATCTTCCTCTATTTTTTTTATTTCTTTTTTTCGCATTCTAATGCGATTCTTAAAATCCATAATATTCACTTTTTGTTTATCATTTCCATCATTTTGTCTTTTCCGCTTACGCCGTAAAGTTTGTAAAATTTATTTGAAACAGATAGAATATTGCTGTTGTTCACTTTTTTTACTTCAATGTATTTCATTTTTTTGAGTTCATTGAGGTCATCTCTATATGATTCACCTAATGCATTGATAACATCGCTTTGCTTTACTGGCTCTTTGAACATAATGTAAACGATTATTTTCAATTGCTTGGCGTTGAACGGTACGTCACTAAAATTTTTTATTAAATGCTTATACTCATCTTTCAATCTTAGAAATACAATATTATCCTGATAAACTACTTCTAATGCACTATTCCTAGATTCATAATCATTTTTTAGCGATTCCAAAATTTCAATCAGCGAGGACTCGTTTTTAATATCTAGCTTTTCCATAATTTCTGAATAGCTGCATGGAGAGGGATACAGGAACAATATTGCTTCTACCTTTTTTGCATTTTCACTCAACATCTTTCTTAACCTTCCTCAACAGGATATCGTTTGTATCTTCAGATATTAACAGTATATCCACTATACCTTTAGATACAAGGAACAATAATGCAACGAAATATTTTATGGTATTGTCTAAATTGTTTTTGCATAGGGCATTGAAGTATACAGGTTTGTCATCTATCAAAAGTTCCAGTAATTCATTCATATCATCGGATATTGTTTCTTTATGGACTTCTATTTTATATTCGATTAATGGCTCAGCTTCTTTTTTTATTCCCCTATGGCGTTCATTCAACTTTACGGTGTTTTCAATAACTGGCTCTAATTCATTTAGAAGTTCAATCAATCCGATGGTTTTGGGAGTATAATATGGGCTGGGTAATACAGGTGTTTCACCTTCGTTCAACACATCATACCATTCATCTAATAAAATATCTTCATTTTTCATTTCCTTTTCTTTTAGCCTGTTCAATACAGATTCACATTGCATCTTTAATATTCCCCATGACATCTGTATTATCATCCCTGCATGTATAAAATCAAATTTTTCCTTTTCAATTTTAGACAGGTACATTTCTGTGAATTTGGTCAAGTCAATTTCCCACGGATCTATCCCTTCAGATATTATTACATCGAAGAGAGATAATAATACCTTGTCTGTCAAATCTTCAACATGAAAGTAATTTCCATCCGCAACTTTTTTTACTAGTTCTATGTATTTTTTGATTTTTTCATTATTACTTTCGTCATCGATTAGGGATTGGTTGAACATAAGATAATTGAGAACTTTTTCATAGTTGCTTAGTTCCATATGGTCTACTAATTGAAAAATGTTGTTGGATTCTGTAACCATTAGGCTTCACCTCCTTCTACCGCCATGTTGGACTCTTTCCCCATTAATTTAAGGTTGGATAGGTCTTTGGTAAGTACTATACTTTCACCTTTACCGTTATGGGTTATGCCATATATCTTATCTGTTTCTTTCAGAGAGGCTTTCCTCAATGATATCATGATTATCTGTATGTTTTTTGATATTGATGATATCATTTTTGCAACGCGTTCTGCAGCAACTGCATCTAAAAACATATCTACTTCATCCAGAACGTAAAAAGGAGAAGGCTCAAATTTCTGTATAGCCATTATGAAGGTTAATGCTACCAAGCTTTTTTCTCCCCCTGATAATGCTTCCAGCCTTAACACTTTTTTACCAACTGGTTTTGCTTTTATTATTAAACCACCCTCAAAAACATCATCTGAATTTTCAAGCATTAACTCGGCGCTTCCACCCATGGACAACTGGGAATACAATTCAATGAAGTTTTTGTTTATTTGATTGAAGGTTTCCATAAAGCGTTCTTTCTTATGCTTGTTTACTTCCTCTACAACTTTCTCAATGCCCTTTATTTCCTCCTCCATCTTGGACATGGATTCTTTTAGAGACTTCACAGTACTTTCAATTTCTGCGTATTCTTCAATTGCCTTCATATTCACATTTCCGAAGTTGTTAAGTTCCTTTTCATGTTCCGATATTAATTGATCCAGTGCAGACATTGACATATTGGTCAAAGATTCATTTGCAACAACATCAAGCTCTAGTTGTGCTTTGTTGATTTCTGTTTCAGTTTCCTCAACTTTCCTTTGCATTGTATCCAGTACAAGTTTTTTAGATGTCAGTTCATTATCATAATATTTTATCTTTGCAGTTAACTCTTTTATTTCCTGGTCAATTCCCTCCATCTTTCTTGAAATTTGTTGGTAACTTTCATCGAGTTTAGATAAAACTTGATCAGCAGAATTTATTTTATCATTAGTAATCCTTAGCTCTTCTGTATAATCTAGCATTCCTTTTTTAGCAACTTCGTTTTCTTCTATTATTTCTCTGCTTTTTATTTCAAGGTCATTTACACGTTCCTCTGTCGAGGATAATTCTGCCCCTTTTTTGGATAATTCTTGCTTTAGTTGTTCAATATTGTTTCTCAATATTTCAATACTCTTTTCCAACTCTGTATATGGCTTGCCAATTTCATTTGCATTTAACTTAGACATCTGCTTTTCTATTTTTTCTAATTCCACTTTTATTTTTTCATTTGACGTGTTTAGGTCCATCAACCTTTTGTTTATTTCAGATGTTTTATCATTTAGATCTTTTATTTCCTCTTCTATTTCTTTGTACCTTTTTACAAAAGATTCTTTCTGTTCATTTAAAAGAGAGATGTTATTCGCATTGTTTGATTTTTTCGCTTTGGCTTTTTCTATTTCTACTCCAATTCTGTTGAGGTCTTCTTGTATCTTTTTAAGCGTCTTTTCAGCCATATCATATTCATACGAGATATTATCTTTTTCCTCTGATAATTTTGAGATTTTTCCAGTTATTTCGAAAAGTTCATTGTTTTTTGATGAAAATTGGTATTGCTCTTTTTGTAAATGCCCCCCAATCATTGCATTGTTGGCTTCTATAAGGTCTCCCTCAAGAGTTACTATTCTTTTCCCACCCATTATAGATTTGGCATTTTCTATTGTATCTACAACAATTGTGTCACCTATGGCGTAATCCAACGCCACTTTATATTGGGGGCTGATTTTTATTAAATCTCTGCAATATCCTAATACAAACTCTTTTTTCAATGTATCTAAAACCTCTTTGGGTTTGACGTTTATTTTATTTAACGGTATGAATGTTGCCCTTCCTATCCTGTGCTCTTTTAAATATTCTATGCTTTTGGCTGCTACATTTTCATTAGTAACAATTATGGAATTCATTCTTGAACCCATGGCAACGAAAACTGCCTTCTGGTACTTTTCGTCTACACTGATTAAATCTTTTAAAGCACCTATAATGCCATCTTCTCCACTTTTCTTTAGATCGTATATTGCTTCTATTACAGTATTTGATTGGGTTTCCTTTCTACCTTCTAGTTTTCCCTTTTCCCTTTCTAAAGTATAAATTTCATTTTCGATTTTCTTTAATTCATTGCTGAGTGTAGATACATATGCGTGTTGGTTATAAAATGCGTTGGATAATTCTTTATTTTTCTTAATTAAATTATCTAACTCAATGTCTTCGTTTTTAGAACTTTGTTCTATTTTAAAATCAATTTCCTTTATGGAGTTGGCAACACTGTTTTTTTCTATTACATACTCTTCAATTTTTTTTGATATTTCCATTTTCTGATCATTGATCATTTTAATTTGTTCATTATTTCTTTCAGCATCTTTTTGTAATGCAATTTTTTTCTTTTCCAATTCATTGTATTCATCACTAGATTCTTTGATTTTTTTCTTGATGTTTTCAAATTCACTATTATTTTTTGATAATT
>JBMFVL010000003.1:0-52669 GCA_049966015.1 Thermoplasmata archaeon
GTTGCGGTTCAATGAAACTCCACTCGGTGGAGGGGAGACCAGCAGCAAGCCCATTCCGTCATGGAGGGGTAGTTGACATGGTTTATAGGGGGTATGAAAAATCTTCAGCCCCTAAGTTGTTCATTTGGTACATTATTTCTTCTGCGTGTAATGTATAATTTCGGATTGTTTTCAATATTTCTGTACTGTGAGGGCAGTTGCTTATTAATAGCTGGTCAAGGTTCCTTATGTATAAATCACCTAGAACGAAGTATCTGTTTATTATTGTGAGTATACCATAACTATAGTTCCATGGCTTGTCCGTTGAATACTGGTACTCTTTCCATAATGAATTAATTTTTTGGGTTATGAACTCTATTTTTTTGGATAGTGTTATTGCATTATTTGTAGAACTAAATATTGTTCTTCTTTTATATGTATTTAATATGTCGTCAGAAAATTTATTTTCAATATCTTCCAATATTTTTTTCAGGGGCTTTACATAATAATAATTTTGTATGGATAATAAAAGTTGTGGTAAAGGGGATACAACCTTTCTTTTTCCCATTATCAGAGATAACGCCGATTCATAAGACAGGTATTTGTTTTTATCTATGTCTTTGCTCATAAGGGCTATGCAGGTAGCGCTTGGGGACCTGTTTATACCCCCATAGCAGGTGAATATTATTTTCATGCCTTTGTTGTATTTTACTTTGGCAGTATAGATTATTTTATTAATGTTTTCTAATTTTATGTATTTGCCATTTTCCAGAGGGATATGTGTATAATCTAGACCGTATTTTAAAACTTCGGGACTTAAGTCAATTTCTTCTGCCATATTTATAATGGAAATATTTTCATGTTTAGTTTCTAGGTAATTCAATAACTCATAGTAAGAGGATATAGCAAAATTGCCAGTAATCCACGTTAATCCGTAATATTTTTTTTCTGTAACTTGATTTAATATATCTTCAGTATTATCCATATATATCACTTCATATAATAGAAACCGAATACATAAATAAAATAAACAAAAGCGTTGCGGACATTGCTAGTATATAAGGAGTTAATCCAAAACTCATGGCTAGACCATCCTCTAATTTTGAAGAACCTTTATCACCGAATACCAATACATCTTCTACCGTGATATAATTTGTGTTTACCTCTACAGATTCTAAATCGTTTATTGCTTTTTTTATCATATTTTCAATTTCATTCTGGTAGTATATCCCGTTATTTCCAAATGGATTGAAGCCCATGGAAGCATTGACAAAATGATTATCCGTTGTCAAAATTTCGAAATCTTCAAAATATTGCTTCATAATGCTAGCAATCTTTTCATATGCGTTGTTGAGTATATTGTTTGAATCCAATAATAGCAAAGCATATTTTTTAAAATTTATTTCAAAAACAGCTAATTGCATACCCATTGGACCGACTGTATCTTCATTATCTATTTTAATAGAGGAGTATCCCAGCTTGAATGGATATTGTTCTGCTCCTTTTAAATGCACTATTGCCTGTTCAACTTCTTTAAGCAGGGCATCACCTTCTTTTGTCGCATACTTGATTCTCCCTTCGTTTACATGAAAAGAATTGTGTGCATCGATGTATATTCCAAGGCTGTTTACTTTACTGGGCATTTGATTGATTATTTCACCTAATGGGCGATCTACATCATCTGTAGGGTTAGGATATCTTGAACCTATAAATACGTACAGATTCCCTATTTTGGCTGCCCTCATATTGGAGCCTTCAATTTTTATAAAGGGGGTCATTGTGCTTTGGTATTCATTTTCATGCACTATTTTTTCTTTGATTTTTAAGGCTATCTTTCTAGCGTCATCAGATTTTGTCATATTGTCTGCGTGCGTACTTGCGCTGTGAAATACCATTATAGATTGTGCTACATCTTTTAATTCATTGTATAGCTTATATGGGATATTACTTCCTCCAAGATTATAGAACGGTCCAGGGTGTATAGAGGGAACAACAAATAACAGTTTGATACCTTTTTTGTTTCTAAAGGATACATTGCATACATTTACATTTTTTTTAATGGAAAATTTGGTGAAAAAATTTTCAAGGTATATCCTTGAATCGGGGCTATCGTCAGTAATATGATCTATTGTATATTTAAGCAATATTGGACTTCCGAATCCAATTAATCGTTTATATGGTATTGATAATATTTCCAATACTATATATGCCATTAAAATTGCAAGTATAAGCATGAAAATAATATACTGGTACAAAAATATCGTCGAGAAAAAGAGATATAAAATTGCTATGAAGTTTAATAAATAGAAGGTTAAAGATACTATTACTGATTTATTAAATGATTCTGTTGCAGTGGAAGCATTGGATACAATCTCAAACCATAATGCCATGCTCAATCCTACAAGGTACAGTTTTTCTAAGGAGAAAGTCATTCCAAACTCTAAAGATACTCTGTATATAACTACTATTAAACCTATAAACAACAATGCCAGGAAAGTTAGTAATCCAGTTCTCCTTAAATAGGTATTGCCTTTCATTATTTTTATTTCGTAATATTGTACCAGAGGAGTAGTAACATTTGCTATAACCATAGCAATGAATGTAAGGATAAAATGGGTATCGATTTGGAAATATATTAAATAACTGATAACTAGAGAGGCAATGGATATAAGCATTAGAGATAAGCCTGGTGGAGGGGAGGTAAAAAGGAATCTGCTAATTTTTTGGAATTGCTTTTTATGTTTCATTTTTTAGGTTCTCCGTTGCCTTTATAATATCATTTAACATGCTATAATTTTTGCTTTTTTCTAGTAAAGTTCCTGTAACAATTATGTCTGCACCAGCCCTCAATATTTTTTCAGCTATGATAGAATTGGTAATCCCTCCTCCTACAATTACTGGAATTTTTATATTCCTTTTTACTCCTGCAATAATCTCTTCCGATACAGGTGTATATGCCCCTGATCCTGCTTCAAGATATACCATTTTCATTCCGTAATATTCAGCAGTTATTGCATAGGCTATTGCCTTTTCTACCTCGTTGCTTTTTATAAGATCCGCCTTGCCTACTTCACCCACCTTCATTCCTGGCTCAATTACAATATACCCTAATGGAATAGGTTCCAGATTGAGCTTCTTTATTATCGGTGCTCCACGCATTTGTTGCCTTACAAGGAATTCGATGCTATTGGAATTCAACAACATCATAAAATATATTGCATCTGCATATCTAGATATGCCATTTGCGTTGCCTGGAAATAATATTACGGGTTTATCAGTATGTTTTTTTATGGTTAGTATTATTTCATCTAGATGGCTTTGAGAAAAATCTGTAGAACCACCTACCATGAATGCGTATGTACCTAGTTTATCTGACGCTTTAACTTTTTCAGTTACACTCTCCATTGTTTCTTTTTCTGGATCTATGAGAGTCATATGTAATTTTTTTTTATTAAGTCCGTTTTGTATGTAATCAAAAACGTTCATAAAAGTCACTCATTTTTAATTGTTATTATGTGATCAATTCTGGCAGATTCTTTCAGAGCAATGGATACAGAACAATATTTATCTTTAGACAGATCAACTGCTTTTTTTACCTTATCATAATCCAGATTTTTTCCGCTAACGATATATTCTATAACAATATGCTTGTAAATTTTGGGATATTCCTCTGCCCTTTCACCAGTAACTTTTACGTTTAAACCAGATACTTCCTGGCGCTCTTTTTTTAAAATCGATATTATGTCCATTCCTGTACACCCTCCAATGGACATTAGCAATAATTCCATTGGTCCTGTGACAGATTTGTCGTTGTCATCAACAGGGTTTCCTAGTAAGACCTTGTTACCACGCTTTCCTATCGCTTCGAAATTCATGTTGTCTTTCCATATAACGTTTACTTCTGCCATAATGTATCCTTTTTATAATATTGTTTTCTATATTTAAGGATTATAGCTAAGTTAAGGATGTTGTGGTTAAGTATAGTGAGGATGCAATAAAATGCTTCATTGGCCAATTACTCAATGTGTAAGAATCGTTGTTTATACGAATGAAGGCACGGATTCCGAGGAACATCTGAGTACTCCGAAAGTTTGAATATACCATGTTGCTCACATCTGACCAAACATCAGGGTTTGATGTAGTTGTTAAGCCTGGAGTAAAGTAATATATAGCCTTATGCTTTGTTGTAGAGGATATTGGATTTCTTTCTGTAACACCATTCTTATGATAGCAAGGCAATAAAATACAAATGTTTAGAAAGATTAATAAAACCCCTTTGAAATATGATTATTATGTCAAAAAAGAAAAATGATAGAGAAACCCCTAAAGCAAATAGAGAACCTGCAGACAAGAAAGCAATGACTAAGAAAAATGTACCTAAACCCCAGAAGAAGGATTTTATAGATATCGAATTCCCCAATACCTACGGTGGAATGGTGAAAATGAAGGTGGAATATAAAGATGATGTTTTAAGTTTTTATGATTATATGACACCAGAAGGCATAAGTGAAGATGAAAAATTTGAATATCTGCTTGGAATGAAGGAGATGGATACCGATGATAGCAAGATGCAACATTTCATGGACTTACCTTACAGAATAGATAACAAAAGATTGATACTAGATGAAAAATCTCTTGTTAAAAAATATGTAACGGAGGATTCTGAGCAGACAGAAGAGGAATGCTTAGAGCATGCCTATAATATGCTTAACAAATATCTCGATTACCATGAACAATTTGATGACTTGGTTGATAGTCTGGGTGAGGACGAAATAGATGACAATGATGATGCACAATATCTTCTTGAACATATGGCACAGCTCATGTTCCTTGGTCAGGATTCTGAACTTGAAGAGAATGAACCAGTAGAGATGGATACAAAGCATATAATGGCATCTGTTTTCTGTACGCTTATTGGGGAACTCCAGGATGGCGAATTATCTGACTTTGTAGAAAAAAAAGGTATAGAAGAAATAGATATACAATAAATTTTTTATTGTGGATAATTCATGGATATCATATCTTTAGCTATTGTTGATATTGTAGGGGTTCTAGCTAAGTATGGGTATGCCATGATTTTTATTTTTATGTTTCTGGAAAGTGCATACGTACCAATCCCGAGCGAGGTAATAATGCCTTTTTCTGGATATCTTGCATATATTGGCTCTTTGAACTTTTTCTACGCATTGATCATTGGTGTAACGGGAAACTTATTTGGGTCTATTTTTGGATACTATATTGCATACACAATAGGGGAAGATAAGTTGATATCTTTCGGCAAATATATTTTTATTAACAAAAAAGAAATTGAAAAAGCAAAAAAGTATTTTCAAGAATATGGCAATATTACAATATTTTTCAGCAGGGTTTTACCAGCTATAAGAACGTATATTGCGCTACCAGCAGGAATTTACAGGATCAATATCTATTATTATGCTTCACTTACCTTTGCCGGTTCTTTAATATGGTGCGCTATTTTGGAATATATTGGTTATAAACTTGGAAGTTCGTGGGATCTGATTTTGTATTCACCTTTACACACAGTTCTTCTTGTTGTGGCTTTGGTATTTGTTATTGCTATAATATACAAAATATATAGAGAAAATTAATGCACTGTACCCTTACCGTAAATCCTTGGTATTCTGTCCAGATATACTATTGCAACTGGCATGCCGTCTATTATTGGGATCTCTTTGGGTAATTCTACGGACAATTGCCCGTTTTTTACGTCAGTTATCTCTGCATTGATATCGTTCATTAAGAAATCAATATGGATTTTTTGACCTTTCTGTATTTCATATTGCACTGGATATTTTTTAAATTCGATTGTTATTGATTTTTTTGTGGGGTAGGGATTATTGGACAATATTGCCCCCTTTTCCAGGTCTTCTACATTGGCGTTTTTTAAAGCGATACCTACCCTTGTTCCATTCTCAGCCATGTTGATCTCTACATCGTGTGATTGTATAGATCGAATTTCAGCTTGCTTTTCAGTAGGATATATGCGTATTGTATCATGTTTATTTATCCTGCCATCTTTTACAAAACCAAGTGCAACTGTGCCAGTTCCTTTAACCACAAAATATTGATCAACGACTACGTATCCTTTTTTTTCGATATTATCATATGGCAACGATTCAATAAAAGAGGTCAAAGAAGCCATGTCATCGCTTATATATTGGTAATTTTCAAGCACTGTGCCCTGCGCTATCTTGGAAATTGTACTTTTTTTATAACTATCGCAGATTATAGCACCATTTTTTATTCCAAAAGCATCTAAAGCGAGGATTACTTCTCCCAGGTCTTTGCCAAGTTCATCTACCTTTATTATGGCTGCCTGGGATATTGACGCGGATAATGTCAGTGGAAAAATTTTTTCTGGAAATCTAAAAGGTACTAAAAAAGTCCATATGTTTTCTCCCACTTTTCTGCTGTAATACTTTATATCTGTTTCAGAATCTTTTTTGGCGATGTTTTTTACGGTATTTTCCATATTATATGTAAATACGGTTAAATGCATGTTTTCATGTATGCAGATATAAGATTTAAATGTATCATGCCAAAGTTTTTTTTAATAGATTGCATTAATAGATTAATGATTTTAGCTTCTTTGTTATCAGGCGGGAAAGATTCTGTTTATAGTACATATTACATGTCTTCGATTGGCAATATTGTAAAATACGCTATAACTGTGTATCCTCAAGCCCCAGACTCACTTATGTTTCACACACCTAATCTGTTAGTTGCTCCATGGGTTGCAAAGGCACTGGGTTGCGAACATATTTCCATTAAAAGTGTATCAAATGATACAGACATAGCTGTGTTAGAAAATGTTTTGAAAAAATTGAAAATTCAGGGCATTGTTGCTGGCGCAATAAGGTCTAATTTTCAATGGAGCCAATTGAACGATATGGCAGAAAGGCTCAGCCTTCCTCTGTTTGCACCTTTGTGGAGAAAAGATGAAGAGATAGCCCTTAACCATGAAATAGAATCAGGGATGGAAATATACTTTTCTTCAGTTAGTGCAGAAGGGTTATCCATGGATTTAGTTGGACGTAAATTAGATAAAAATATGCTGAATCATTTAATTGAGGTTAGAAAGAAGTATAAAATTAATATTTCTGGCGAAGGAGGGGAATACGAAACTGTTGTACTAAATGCCCCTTTTTTCAAATATAGTATAAATGTTATTAAAGCCGATATAATAAAAGAAAATAACAGGGCTTTTTGGAATATTGAAAAGTTTGATGTTATAAACAAGGAGATGTAAATATGCCATACATAAAAAGTTCATATTCAGTGCCATTTGGGAAAATTGCTATGTCTTTAATAGACATGGCTGTTGAAGTGGGTAGAAAGGTAATAGAGGATTCCAACAGAAAGCCAGATGCAGTTATAATAGGGTCTATGCTGGCAGAAGAACTTTATGGGATACAGAATATTGCTTCTAAAGTGGTAGATAGCCTAGGGATTTATGGGATTCCATCATTTAAAATGGATACTGCCTCTTCGACAGGAGCTTTGCTGGTTCATGAAGCAGTATATAGATTGTATTCGAATAGTTTTTCCAATATCCTTGTAATAGGTGCTGAAAAAATGAATATTGCAGATACAAGAAAGGTCACTACTGTTTTAAGCCATGTTTTAAGCGATAATGAACAAAAGCACGGTGCTACCATGCCTTCCATGGCGGCACTTATTGCAAAGCATTACATGAGGTTATACAATGCTCCCTACGAAGCTTTTGCACATGTGGCAATCAAAAATCATCATAACGCAACTTTAAACCCGATCAGCCATTTGAAGAAGGAGATAACACTTGAGGATGTATTGTCAAGCAAGTTTATTGCTGAACCTTTGCGTTTATACGATTGCGCCCCCATTTCCGACGGCGCGACTGCCATGATGATTTCAAAAGAAAAGAGCGATGTGGAGATTATAGGAATCGGGCAATCTACCGATAACGTTAATCTTTTGGACAGGAACTTCATCGATGGTTTTTACTCTACACAGATGGCAAGCAGAAGAGCTTTTGAAATGGCGGGGATAAATGTTAAGGAAATAGATATCGCAGAAATTCACGACGCCTTTACTCCTTTTGAGATTATCGGAATGGAGGATATAGGCATATCCAGGAAGGGAGAGGGATGGAAGGATGTTATGGAGGGAAAAACTTCTTTAGAGGGAGAAATTCCTGTAAATACATCAGGAGGTCTTAAAGCGAGGGGACACCCTGTTTCAGTATCTGGTTTAGCTCAAATAGAAGAGATATACCTGCAATTATCCAATAAAGCTGGAAAAAGACAGGTCGATTCCAGGATTGGTATTGCGCAGAGCATTGGGGGTTTGGCAACCAATAATTTTGTTACAATTTTAAGGAGGGTATGAACATGGAAGGTATAGAATGTATGGAATGTCATTTCAGAAGCTATATACAATACAGCAAATGCATTAAATGTGGGTCTGAAACAAAAAAGATTTTGTTGCCAGACGAGGGGATATTAATGTATCTCACTATAAATAGGTCACCTCCTGAAAATTGGGAGAACGTAAAAATTGGTATTGGAAAATTCGATGATTTGTTGGTCCTTGGAAATGTAGGTGAAGGGATATCTGAAGGGGATAGTATCAAAATGATTAAGAGAGACGCCCGATTTTTCTTTGAATAATTTATTTATGGTATGTCATTGAGTAAATACCCAGTGACATGAATACAACGACCCCGCCAAATATCCACATAACATTACCTTTAGCACCGTAAATAGCGTACACAATCATTAACAGCGGTGCCAAAATGGTTAATATATAAACAATCGCTTTGGTCCATTCCATGCTAATCCCGTATCACATCAGATATACATGTTATTATATTTATCTTTAATGGATTTAATTTTTGATATTTTAGCAATTGCTTTAGAAAAATCAGTATTGCCTTCTTTGGTTATTTCTACATATCCTTTTTTTTCCAGCTTTTTCAATAACCGTATTACTTCTATTCTAGATGTTTTCAATTCTTTTGCAATTGCTTCAACTTTCATCATATAATTTTTTTCTAACAGGGATATAACTTTATGTTCCTTTTCATCAATACCTTTATCCTTCATTTGAATACCCTAAAAAATATTGGAAAGATGTTTGATTCATTCACAAAAAGATATGTTTGGCGTTTGGGGTATCAATTTATGGTTATGTGCTATTTCCATCATGCCTATAATGGATCTTTTCCCCAGTTCACCTAGTTCAGAAGTGTATTTGTTTACGTACATATCCACAAAATCAGACAATATTTTATTGTCAATTCCCCTTCCATAACCAGATGCGAATTTTAATGCCTCTTCCCTGTTGTTATTGCTGTACTCTATTCCCTCTTTGAACAGTTCCAGTACAACTTTTTTGTCTTCCCCCAAGTCTTTTTTGACTACATCAAGGCCCAGCGGGAGAAGCAGGTTGGTTTCTTTTTTCCACCATTTACCGAGGTCTTCTACCATGTAAAAGCCTTGTTTAGAATAGGTTAGCTGCCCTTCATGGATCAATACACCTGCATCGACTGATCCTTTCTTAACGGCATCCATAATCTGGTCAAATGGCATATAGACTGGTTTGAATTCAGAAGACATGTAAATGGAGAAGGTTAAGGAAGCACTTGTATACTTTCCTGGTAATGCAATCCTTTTACCCTTCAAATCCTCTTTGGAGTATTCTTTTGACGAAATTACTATGGGGCCATAATTATCCCCCATACTTGCACCATATTTTAGGATTTCATATTCGTTTTGGATATAAGGCATTGTAGCAGTAGATACAGCTGTAACATCCAACTTGCCTTCCATCGTAAGGGAATTCAATGATTCTATATCTTTGAGCACTTGATGTACTTTGAAACCATCTTTTTTCACTTTTCCAGTAACGATACCATATAGCATGTACGCATCATCTGGGTCGGGGCTATGTCCCCAAAAAATATTTTTAGGCATAATACTATTATGCTTTTATCCATTATATATTTTTACATTTTGAAAAAAGTTTTGCGCTATATACCATCTCAAAAATCCCGAAAAACATTAAAAAGGTTAAAAAAAGGGTAGATCAGTTTTTCTTTACTTCTTCTTTTGGCTTTCCTTTGAATATCTTTTTTCTGAGCTTTTCTGATATTGCTAGCATGAGTAATATAACTATTATCGCCAAAAATACAATTGATACCGCTATAAAATCGAACTCAACAGTGCTTGTAAATGATGGATTGATCGATGAGAAAGATATTTTTTCGTTCATGCTTGAGGTTAATGTTACATTGGTTGTTATTTGCTGGTATTCAGGAGTAAAGTCATACGTACCGCTGTAGGTTGCAATGATTTGGTATTTCCCGACTGGCAGCCTGATAACGACTGTTCCGTTGGAGGGAGTAATACCAGAAGAAAACAGCTGGTCATTCATGTAAACTTCTATGAAAACGTTATTTAACATGCTCCCATCATTTTTTGTGGCAGTAATGGTCAGATAGAATATATTCAAATGTAACGTTATATTTTCATTTGATGAAACATTGAATGTGCCGTTGTAAACAGGAATACCTTTCCACACAGAACTTACATCATAGGTTCCCAAAGGCAGGATTACATGGGTCTGCCCTATATTGTTGGTGGTAGTATTTATAACGAAATTGCTGCTGTTAGAATATCTCAGCTGTAGGTGGGAATTACCTACTGGAATGCCTTTTACATCCACACCTGTCAAGTTCACCATATACATTTTCAAATGCAAGGTTATTGCAATACTAGAGGATATATTTATGTAGGCTGTACTTACGGGAATATTGAAATAGAACGTTTTAACCATATAGGAACCACCTGCTAACAGATAAGAGGATTGCCCCGTGCTATTGGTAACAAGGCTTGTTATTAGGGTATTGCTTTGGTATATAGAAATTTCTGCATTGCTTACGGCATTGTTCATGGAGTCAACTGCTTTGAAATATACTGTGTACAGGGAAGCGGTAATGATATAGGGATTGGACGCACTTGGAATAGATATCGAAATGTCAGCCACCATGGAAGTTTTCCATAATACCTGGACTTCGAAATCCCCAGATGGAACCCTTACTGTTGAACTTCCATTTATATCTGTATAATTGAATGCGAGGATTATTCCTGTGGTTTTGTTCAAAACTAAGATATCTGCCAGATTCAGAGGTATTCCGTTGGGCTCTTTAACTATGAACGTTTGGTAATACACAGAGGTTATTACAGGGATATTGACATTTGAGTTGACACTCACATTTCCATTGAATACAATGCTATCATGCCATATTATAGTAAAGGAGTAATTTCCTATTGGAACTTGGTATAAAGATATTGTTCCACTATTGTTTGTTATCATGAGAGGATAATGATAGCTGTTGGGGGATACTATATAGACCAGTGCACTGCCCAGGGGTATATTTTTTTGATCCTGGATTACAAAATTAGGATAATAAACCTCGGTTATAAAGGTAAAATTGGTGTTATTTTGGGTCACGTTCATAACAAAACTTCCAACGTTTATGCCTTCATAATAAACAAAGACGTTGTAAGTAGTATTACCCACCAGGTAAAAACCAGCGTTACCTGTTGAGTTGGTAGTGTTGCCGATTATAAAAGAATTTCCTGCATACACTTTAACAGTTGAATTTACAAGTGCCTTACCTTTGCTATCCAATATTTTTGTTTCAACATTAATGGGTTTTGCACCTATCCAGAAATAGGATAACCCGTATGCATTCCTTCCATAGTAACCAGTTCCTGTGCTCTGCCCGTACAGGTTATGGTAGGTATTGTCCGTAGAATTGATCAAAATTTCATATGCACCTGGTAATAATCCCGAATAATTGAATTCTATATAATAAGACTGGTTGTAATTATCATATGAAAGCTTTCCAACTGCCTTCATTTTTCCATTGAAAAATACATTTGTGCTGTTCTTTATTTCATAATTAACAGACCAGTTAACAAAATCATAAGTTCCTAATGGATCGGTTATATTGGTAACGATTTTAACAGTTTTGTTAGCATATGTTCCTAGAAATGTGTTTGTTGGCTTACCTGCGTAATTGTACAGAGTAATGTTTTGTATGTTGAGATAAGTACTTGCTGGCAGATTAAGCTGGCTATAGTAGTAAGTGTTGCTAACAATTCCCCACCAGATACCGTAGTAATTGCTTGAAGAACCGGATAAAGATATTGTCATTTCAAGACTATCATTGGCAGGGATGGTTGTACTTATTTTGGAACCGAAAGGTATCGCATTGTAATTAGGGATGGTTCCTGATTTTACATTAGACAGGGAATATGCTGCTGATGTCCCTATCAGCGTTGTTCCACCAGAGGGAGTTAACGTATACAGAGAATAAGTTATCGACCCCCCGCTTGTTGTGCTACCTGTCTGGTTTACATATAATCCAAGCATTGGACTACCGTTTATTTCCAGCGGCCCTTTGAGCTGCGGTGCTACGATAAAGGATACTGTTATGTAGTGCAGAGCCTGATCCACTTCCCCTGTTTTTGCATATGATACATTGGTATCGTTTATTGTGTTAAGGACTTCTAAAGTAGGGGTTGTTCCTACATAAATTGGCTTTGTGGTGTTATGTAAGTAAAGGGTCAGGTTGGTCGGTGTTGGTTCAGGGCCTGTATAGGGGGTTGCACTTACATTTTGCGTAGAATATATAAATAAGCCAGAAGATATTAGCAGTATCATAGATATAACTTTAAATGTATTTTTAATCATGCTTTTAATATTATGCGTATAATATTTATAGTTTATGGAAATATTTTTCATTGCTTTTTTTCAAACAGATTTGTAGAGTATCATTAATATAAAAGATATAAATAGTGTAACCTTCATTTATTATATATAAATATGGCGTATAACAAATTTAAGGGTAGGGGAAGGCATATTTTTCTTTTTATTATTGCCTTCCTTCTTTTTGCTTTGACACCTGCTTCATCTGATGTCGTGGTTATTTATATGTCAAACGGTTCTGTTTATAGCCAGCTGCCTGTTATACTCAACAACGGCACCATAGGCACTGCGCAATTCAACAGTATACACACCTATGCCAATGTATCAATACATCCTTCTACATACTGGACTTTAACATGTGATTCTAAAGGGGGTCTTGCAGCGGCAATGTGGAATGGGTCTACCTTTTACCTTCCTCCCAATGGGACTTACTGGAGATCACTTTCAAATAGCCTGGTATATACAAATTCGCAGGGATATGTAGTAGGTATTGCTGCTTCTTATTTTGCTAATTTGATTGTTGAATTGCTTTCCGACGGCATTGTGCTGTACAGCCATTACAACAGTGTATGGCAAATAGCTTCTAAACTTCCTTATGGGAATTATACTTCGCTTTCATACACTCTAGGATCGTCCAAAAATGCTTCATCCATACCCTATTTTTTTGCCTTGGAATCCAATGGGACAGTGTATTACGCTAAAGCTTCATCGCTTTCATCATGGTCAATTTACTTGAACGGAATTTCTGGCATGTTTAATATGGTTTCATTGAGTTCCAATTCAGGAGGCAATTTATATTCCCTTTCTACCAGTGGAAATGTATATTCCTCTACTGGAAATACCAAATGGATTTACAAAGGGAACACAGGCAGGGGCAATGAAAGAAGCATAGTATATACCCCTAAAACGAAGGGGCAGGAAGTGGTGATTTTAAATGAATACGGGAAACCTGTGCTTTTGTCTTTGAATGGAGGAAAAGCATATACACCAGTTACAGGGGATCTTCCTGCTGGTGTATGGGTTGGTATGGTGGATAACTATTACCTTAATGGAACAAACTATTACATCGCCATGGATTCCCAGGGAATGCTGTATGTTATTTCCTTTACAAGGTATGTAGCCTTAACCTCTGATTCTGATGGGGATATTTTTGCACTTTCCAATACAGGAAATGTTTATGAACTTACATCTGGTTCAACGATATGGAACTTTCTGGGGAATGCAATAACTTCTTCGGGATATAACCTTGCCACCACAGGGTTTGCTGTTGGAATCGCTGCAAGTTACAAATATTACTCGGATATTGTTGTTTTGACCTCTAACGGTTACGTCTTTGCATATCCCTATGCTGCCCCCTGGTCTTTGGCAATAACCCTTAATGGTGTGAATTTCACCTCTCTAACATATCCTGTAGGTTCATTTAATAACGGTAGTTTTAATTCTAACCCTTCTTTTTTTGCAATGGAAAGCAATGGAACGGTATATGATATTTACAATTTCTTTGGATGGGGGGCAGGTTTATTCTTAACCTCTACCAACTCTACCGATATGGTTTCTGTTGTTTCTAATTCAGGTGGGGATCTGATGGCCCTCAACTACTCTGGTGGATTGTATAGATACTATGAATCATCAACCTCAACAAGATTGCAGTATGTGGGTGCTGTGGGGGAATATGGTATGGTGGGGATATCCTATCTTTACGGAAGTGGGGACAGGGTATACGATATACTTCCTGCTAATGGAGGGCAGAGAGCTTTTGTAACCTACAACGGTGGTATTACCTCATCTCCTTTTGGTAATCCATTGCCTTCCGGTTCTTATACATCGATTGTTAATTCAACCTCAATCTATGCAGCATATGGAACGTTTCATCATCTTGCAGCTTTGGAACCGAATGGAACCATATATGTGTACACCCGTTACCAGTGGAGTTTCCTTACAGGAGGAAATGTTGTTTCTTCACCTAGTGTCTGGAACGGCATTTTATATGTCGGGTCCAACGATGGTAATCTGTATGCCCTTTATGCTAACAATGGCACGATGTTATGGTCTTACCCTACAGGTACTGCCATCGTAGATAAGCCTTTGGTCTACAACGGCAATGTGTATTTCGGGTCCAATACATTGTATGCACTCAATGCCTCTACGGGATCCCTGGTATGGTCATTCAAATTTCCACCAGGCCAGAAGGCAGGTAATGTGGAATCTTCACCTGCAGAATACGGTGGCAATATATATTTCGGGGACGATAACAACTATGTTTATGATGTGAATTATAGCAATGGAAACGTTGTATGGTATGCCCAGACCAAGGGCTCCGTGCAAGCTTCTCCTACAGTAGGGATTGTCAACAATATAGCGATGGTTTTCATAGGTTCTGACGACAATAATATGTATGCATACACGGCACTTTTGAATGCACCTTTACCACGGGGTCCAGGAGGACTTGCACCTTTATGGACCTTCAACAGTGGTGCGCAGATTCACACTAAAGCCTTGCTGTACAATGGCAATATTTACTTTGGAAACAACAACAACAATCTTTATGATTTGGTTGCATCAACCGGGACTCAAACATTGAAACCCTATGGCCTGGGAGGAAATGTATACTCTTCACCTGTAGAATTTAATGGAAATATTTACATTGGGTCCAATGCACCCTATTATTATTCGTTGGCTGTGGGTGCAAATGGATACACTAGAAACTGGAGGTTCATGCCTGGAAACAATATATACTCTACTGCCTATGTTACACCCTACAATGTGTATTTTGGTTCAGATGATGACAGCCTTTACAACTTGAATATTAATAATGGGCTCGTGAACTGGACTTTTACTACATATGGGCCTGTAAGGTCCTCGCCTTTGTATTATAACAATATGGTGTTTTTTGGTTCCAATGACCATAATGTTTATGCCCTGAATGTGACCCCGAAATGGGAAAAGCGCGTTACTGTCCCGTCGTTACCAGTTATGCCGAGTTCACCTGTGCCTTCCTTAAAATGGGTGTACAATACCGGAAATGCTGTGCGTTCTTCTCCCTCCATTGCATACGGGAATGTGTACGTTGGATCAAATAGTGGGTATATTTACAGCCTTAATGCAACTTCTGGTTCATTGGTATGGAGTTACAATACTGGTTCTGCTATTCAATCTTCCCCTGCTGTATCTAATGGAATTGTTTACGTTGGATCCAACAACAATAATTTGTATGCCTTCAATGCAACATTGGGTACATCGCTATGGACTTACAACACAAGGGGACAGGTATTTTCATCTCCTGATGTTTCATATGGGCTGGTTTTTGTCGGGTCGTTAAGTAATTCCATATACGCGCTTTATGCAACAAGTGGAAAATTAGCATGGCAGTACAATACAGGCGGGAAGGTATATTCTTCCCCTATCGTAGTTGGAGGAAATGTATACATTGGCTCCAATAGCGGTTACATTTACGCCTTCAATGCAACCAGTACAGGACCCGGCCCTAAGAATCCCATCTGGGAATACAATTTTAAAGGTGCTATATACACAAGACCTTGTTATTACAACAATTCCATATACGTTTCTGTTAACAAGAATGGGGGGGAAATTTTAGCACTCAATGCATCTACTGGAAGCTTGCAATGGAGCGTATCTATTAACCCATCAGGTGTTGCAGGCACTGAATATTCTTCTCCTGTGGTATATGAAGGCAATCTATATGTAGGTTCAGTGGATGGAAATCTCTATGTAATAAACATCTCCACCCATGCCATTCTATGGACCTTTGGAACTGGAAATGCTGTTTATTCTACTCCATTGATATATGGGGGAAATGCATATTTCGGCTCTACGGACGATACCTTTTATGCTGTTAATATATCCAGAGAATCCCTTGTATGGTCATACACCGTTAGCAATACGATTGTGGATTCACCATCAGAATACATCAATCTAATCTATTTTGGATCCACTAACAATAATGTTTACGCGATAAATAGTGGATATTTACCAAATGCGCCACCCATAAATGATAGCTCATCAGGCATTTTTTTGAACGTTACCGATTTAGTAGGTTCTTCTTTCAGCATAAATTTACTGCTTTTAAATGTAAAGAATATATCTTTAATACAATACCTGAGTATAAGCATTAATCAAACTTCAACCCAGATAACGATAATAAACGGTAACATTGTCAGCTCCTCTGGATCGGGATATCCACTTCCTGGCCATGTAAGTGATTATCTGTTTTTAAATGTATATAAATCTCCGGGAATTTCCAATATTGCTTTTGTGGTAATGATAAGATCGGGAGGGGTTATAATAGAGGAGCTTGTGACCTTAAATATATATTGATTGTATGGAAATTGATTCAATTAATTTTAAAAGGTTGATGCACCTTCAATGCATTTGGTCTAAGTTGCGCTTTATTGCGTCAATGAATTCTTCTGTGTTGACAATGGATTTTATCGGAGGTTCTGCAATTTTGGCTACATCTTGCGTTACTATTCTATCATTCTCTATGGTTTTTATCAGGGCTTTTTCAAGATTTTCAGAAAATACCACAAGGTCCTGCAAATTGTCAAGTTCACCCCTTCTTTTTAAAGCGCGTGTCCATGCAAATATTAAGGCTGTTGGATTGGACGATACCTTTTCGCCTTTCATATATCTGTAGTAATGCTTTTGCACTGTACCGTGGGCTGCTTCTGATAAATAATAACCCTCCGGGGACAACAGTTCAGATGTCATGAGGGCTAATGTTCCTACATACGCCGTTGAAACGAAATCAGAAAATACATCCCCGTCATAATTCTTGCATGCCCATACAAAGCCACCTTCAGACCTTACTACCCTTGCAACTGCATCATCTATCAAATAGTAATAGTAATTTATATTAGCTTTTTTGAACTCTTCTTTGAATTCCTTTTCATATATCTCATTGAAAATTTCTTTAAACCTTGCATCGTAAATCTTGGAAATCGTATCCTTTGTTGCGAACCAAAGGTCTAATTTGTTCATTATCGCATACCTGAAAGTTGCCCTTGCAAACCCCTTGATCGATTGGTCTATATTGTATATACCCTGCAGCATTCCAGGGCCATTGAATTTAGGGTAAGTTATTTTCTTTTCTTTACCTGTACTGGATTTATAAATAATCTCGGCTGTACCCGGTTCATCGAATCTCATTCCCACACCATCATAGATATCACCGAAAGCGTGCCTTGCAACTATGATCGGTTTTTTCCAGAATCTAACAGCCGGTTGTATATTGCTTATGGTTATTGGTGCCCTGAATACGGTTCCATCTAATATTTTTCTTATTGTACCGTTGGGGCTTGACCATTCCTTTTTCAGGTTATATTCTTTAACACGTTCAGCATTAGGGGTAATGGTTGCGCATTTTACCCCTACTCCCCATTTTTTTACAGCTTCTGCTGATTTCACAGTAACTTCATCATTGGTTTTGTCCCTGTTCAAAACATGCAGGTCGTAATATTCTGTTCTAAGGTTAATATAAGGCATTAGCAATTTTTCTTTTACCCATGCCCACATAACCCTTGTCATTTCATCTCCATCCATTTCGACAATTGGCTTAATCATTTCAATTTTTTCATTCATTGAATTCACCTGTTAGATAAAATATAGGAGCATTTATTCCATATAAACATATATATTTTCTTACTTTTTTTGTGCCTTTTTTGTGAATATGTTAGTATCATAGTAATTTAGTAAATAGAACGAAAATAGAATAATATGATGTAAATATAATAAAACAATACACCACGGCATGGTATATACTATAAATGGGTTGATTTCCTATGGATATGTCACATTTCTGGAAGTTGTAGGATATTACGGATTTTGAAAAGTACTATGGTCCCCATCTATTTTATAAAATATCTTTTCGATATTACCCTATCTTGTATTTCATTTGTACCTTCCACTATAGATAAGACTTTTGTATCCCTGAACATTCTTCCTGGAAAACTAAAATATCCACAATCGTGTGGGGATAAATTTAAAAGCAAGGAGGATGCTTCAAACGCCTTTTCAGATGAATAGGACTTGGCTATTGATGCTTCCACTGCAATGTTCTTTCCTTCATCTTTCTTTTTGGCTAATGCAATGATGTATTCATATGATGTTTCGTACCATCTAACAATATCAGATAAGATTTTTTCATACCCCGGAGTAGATGGATCAACGTTGTTCTTTATATAATCTAATATACCTTTAATTGCCCCAGTAGATATCGATGCTATACCCATCCTTCCCCCATTCAATGCTTCCATTGCAATTTTGAATCCTTCATTTTCATTTCCAAGGATGTTATTTATGGGCACACTGCACTCATCCAGTATTATTTCCATACTTTCTGAGCCGTTTAATCCCATTTTATTTTCTTTATTTCCTATCTTGAATCCTTTGTAGGATTTCTCCACTATAAAAGAGGTAATACTTTTGTAACTAACTTCATCTTTTTTCTTGGCAAAAATCAAAAATATTGTGGATGCAGAACTGTTGGTTATCCATATTTTCCTTCCATTTATTATGTAATGATCACCCTCTTTCCAATATTCCGTAGATATGTTAGTAGCATCACTCCCTGAAGTAGGTTCTGTTAATGCAAATGAACCAATCCATTCACCAGATGCCATTTTGCTCAAATATTTTTCTTTCTGCTCCTTTGTACCATATACATAGATCGGATAAGCCGATACGGAATTATGTACAGATAATATCACACCTAAAGTTACGGAATAGGAGGCAATTTCCATCAATGTTTGCACATATTCGATGTTAGAGAACCCAGCACCGTTGTATTCTTTGGGAATCAGCATTCCTAATATTCCATGCTTGGATAACAATTTTATAGAATTAAACGGGAAAAAATCCTTTTTATCCATTTCTTTTATTTCGTCAAGTATAGCATTATCAACCAAATTTTCTTTTATCATTAATTAAATAAAGTAAAAGGTTAATAATAATTTTATTGTGCGTTTATTGTTTCTTGTTTTTGTCATCCTTGACTTCATAGTTGGCGTCTACAAATCCACCTTGTTCACCATTACTCTGGTTTTCTTTATTTTGAGTACCTGCCTGTTGCTCGTTGGGTTTTGTTTCCTGGTATATCCTGTTGGTTACTGAATATAAAGCATCTGTCAATGCTTCTTTAGATTTTTTTATTCTGGAAATATCTCCACTGTTCAGGCTTTCTCTCGCCTCTTTAAGAGCTGCATCGATCTTATCTTTTTCTTCAGGTTTTATTTTGTCACCAAATTCTTTTATTGCTTTTTCTGTACTATAGATGAAGCTTTCCAGATCATTTTTGGCAGTGATCTCTTCCATTCTTTTTTTGTCTTCATTTTCGAACCTTTTGGCTTCGTTTACCATTCTGTCAATCTCTTCTTTGGACAATTTTGTAGAAGCCGTTATGGTTATAGCCTGTTTTATCCCAGTTGCCATGTCCTTTGCCGTTACATTCAGTATACCGTTTTGATCAATATCGAACGAAACTTCTATTTTAGGAACACCTCTAGGCGCTGGAGGTATACCAGTAAGCTGGAATTTACCTAATGAAACGTTATCTTTTGCAAATTGCCTCTCACCTTGTAATACATGAATTTCAACTGTGGTTTGGTTATCTGCAGCAGTGGTAAATACCTCACTTTTTCTGGTTGGAATTGTTGTGTTTCTTTCTATAAGCTTGGTCATTACACCACCAAGGGTTTCAACACCGAGAGATAGGGGAGTGACATCTAATAGCAATATATCTTTAACTTCACCGCTTAATACTGCACCCTGTATTGAAGCACCTATTGCAACACATTCCATAGGATCTACACCGTGCTCAATCTTCACATTTACAAGGTCTTCTACAAATTTTTGTATGATTGGCATCCTAGTTGGTCCGCCTACCATTATTATTTTGGTTATATCTTCCTTTTTTAACTTTGCATCTTGTAAGGCTTGGAGCACTGGTTGTCTGCATCTTTCTACTATGGGGCGTATAAGTTCTTCAAGCTTTGCTCTTGTTAGGGTCATGGATAGATGCTTTGGACCTTCCTGGGTTAATGTTAGATAAGGCAGGTTAATATCTGTTTGCAATGTAGTTGATAACTCGATTTTAGCTTTTTCAGCAGCCTCTCTTACCCTTTGGTATGCCATCTTATCCTTACTTATATCTACCCCTGACTCTTTTTTAAATTCTTCTATGATGTAATTTACTATTTTTTCATCCATGTCAGTGCCGCCAAGTTGTGTATCTCCACTGGTTGCCTTAACTTCAAATACCCCTTCCGCAAACTCCATTATTGTTACATCTAAGGTACCTCCACCTAAATCGAAAACCATTATCTTTTCTTCTTTGTTAGTCTTATCAATACCATATGCAAGGCATGCAGCAGTTGGTTCGTTTATGATTCTCACTACTTCTAATCCTGCTATTGTACCGGCGTCTTTAGTGGCTTGCCTCTGATTATCATTAAAATATGCAGGAACAGTTATAACTGCCTTATCAACTTTCTGACCCAAGAATGCTTCAGCGTCTTTCTTTATTTTTTGTAATATAAAAGCAGATATTTGTTGCGGAGTGTATTCCTTCCCCATGATATTATATTTGTAATCTGTACCCATTTTCCTTTTAGCTGCATAAACTGTACCCTCAGGGTTAGTTACAACTTGTCTTCTAGCAGGTTCACCTACTAATAATTGCCCGTCCTTTGTAAATGCTACATAAGAAGGAAAGGCTTTCCCACCCAATGTGTTTCCTTCTGCACTTGGAATAATGACAGGCTTTCCACCTTCCATTACAGCTGCAGCTGAATTGCTTGTACCTAAATCGATACCTATTATTTTACTCATTTTTTCACCTCTTTTATTATTATTTTATTCTACTATAAATAGTTTTCGCATCTAAAGGTTTACAATATTAAGTTTATATTATTTTTTTTTATGTAGAGAAGTATTGCGTTTTGAACTTTAAACTTTTTCCATTTTTGAAATATCTTGATAGGTAAATAATGAGGATTATAGAGATGGATTTGTGGGAAGAAGCAAAACCAGGACTTTCATAGGGTAGCTGACGATTAAGAGAATTAACTGGAAAACTTAACGGTTAATTTTGTTTGTTTATTATTTAAATACTAGAAATTGAATATAGCTAACATGAAAGAATTAGCAGAGATATTAGCAGATTTTGTTGAAAAAGCGGATTATGAAGATTTATCGAAGGAAGTAATAGAAGAAGCTAAGAGAAGGATTATAGATTCTTTAGGTGTAGCTACATACGCACTTCAATCCCCACCTGCACTTGTCAATAAAAAATTAGTTCAGTACTATCCTGGAAAAAGCAAATTGATTGGGGGAGGCACAGCTTCACCAGACTTTGCATCGTTTTATAATGGCCTGTTGATAAGATATTTGGATTTTAATGATACCTATTTGTCCAAGGAACCTTTGCACCCCAGTGATATGATAGCTTCCTTGCTTTCTGTAGGTTCTATGTTTGATGTTAGCGGAAAAGATTTGATATTGTCCATAGCAGTAGGTTATGAGGTAGGTATAAGGCTTTGTGACAGTACCTCTTTGAGAAAAAAAGGATATGATCATGTAAATTTTCTTGAAGTTGCCATTGCCTGTGCATTATCTAAAATGCTACATTTAAACAGGGAACAGATCATTAATGCAATTTCAATATCCCTTGTACCGCATATAGCACTTAGGGAAACAAGGTCAGGGGATTTATCGATGTGGAAAGCAGGTGCAGCAGCAAATTCTAATAGGAACGCTACTTTTGCTGTTTTAGCTGCCTTGAATGGATTTACAGGACCACCTAAACCTTTCAGTGGCGCCATGGGATTTATAAATCAAATTGCAAAGGATTTGGATGTAAAATTATTCGAGAAAATGGATCGTATTGATTCGATATTGAAAACTTATGTAAAAGAATTTCCAGTTGAATACCATGCAGAAGCTGCTATAGAAGCTGCACTTAAAATAAAAGCTACTAACATAAAAAAGGTAACGATAGAAACATACGAAGCCGCAAAAACAATATTAGCAGATAAAGAGAAATGGAGACCTAAGAACAGGGAAACTGCAGACCATAGTCTGCCATATGTTGTTGCCATAACGTTGCTTAAAAATGATTTTTGGCTTTATTCATATGATTATGTTAATTCACCGGAGGTTATCGATTTAATGGATAGATCCGTTGTAGTGGAAATACCGGATTATACTTCATTATATCCCTCACAATTGCCAACCAAAATTATTGTTGAACTTTCAGATGGCAAAAAAATTGAAGAGGAAGTCATGGTACCTTTAGGCCATGTTAATAGGAAGATGAACAACCAGCAGATAGAAGAAAAATATATAAAACTCGGGGGTAATAAAGCCATATTAGATTCAGTATGGGATTTGGAAAATAAGAAGGTGAAGGATATTGTATAATATTATGAGTGAAGATTTCCTTGTGATTCCTGGTGTTTTCAATCCTTTTTCTGCTTTACTTGCTTCTAAAGCAGGATTTAAATGTGTGTACCTATCAGGGGCAGCCTTGACCTCATCTTACGGGTTACCTGATATCGGCATCATTACAATGGATGATGTGGCTGCTATGGTATCCAAGATAAGAGAAGTTTCAGATATTCCTATCATAGTAGATGCAGATACAGGGTTTGGGGAATCTATCAATGTATACAGGACAGTGAGAATCCTTGAAAAGGCCGGTGCAACTGCCATACAAATTGAAGATCAGCGGATGCCCAAAAAATGCGGTCATTTAAATGGTAAGGAAGTTGTACCAATCCAAGAGATGATATCCAAAATAAAGGCTGCACAAAAAGCTAAAAAGGATATCCTGATAATAGGTAGAACAGATGCTAGAGCAGTAGAAGGTATAGAAAGTGCAGTCGAGAGGGCTAATATATACCATGAGGAAGGTGCAGATATCATTTTTCCAGAAGCACTTGAATCGAGGGAAGAATTTAAATATGCTGCTAAAAATATTAAAGCGCCTTTACTAGCTAACATGACTGAATTTGGAAAATCACCTTATATAACCTCATCTGAATTTAAGGAGATGGGATATAAATATGTTATATTCCCGGTTACTTTGTTCAGGTATGCAGCCAAAGCAATGCAAAGGGCACTAGATATTATAAAAAAAGAGGGAACACAAATAAATCTGCTTGATGATATGATGTCTAGAAAAGAGCAGTATGAGGTTATTAAATATGATTTCTATGATAATCTAGACAAAGAACTTTCTTTCATGGTAGAAAAGAAAAAATAGCGTTTGTGTTTCTGCTTTTTACATACATATTATAATTTTTAAAAAATAATTTTATATATAATACTTGATTTAACATTGATAAGCGTGATAAATTTAAAAAACATATTAAATATATACATAAATTTAATATAGTTACAAAGTAAATACCTATGTAACAAAAATATATATGGGGTGTTATGATGGAAGAAGCAGCTGCTGTTAGTAAAGGTTTAGAGGATGTATATATAAAAACAACTAAGTTGACAACTATAGACGGAAACAAAGGAATTCTCAGGTACAGGGGTTATGATATAAATGACATATCCGAACATGGCACATTTGAAGAAGTAATACATTTAATGGTGTACGGTGAATTGCCAAACAAGGAGCAGTTAAAAGCTCTCAGGGTTTCATTGAAAAGCCATTATGCACTTGACAAGGGGATAATGGAAGTGATTTCTAAATTGCCTAGGGATGGTGAACCTTTGGGAATGCTTGAAGTAGCTTTCTCTATGCTTGCAATGAAGGAGAAAAACTATAAATGGGAACCTAAGACAGACAGGGAGAAGGCAATAGACATTATAGCAAAAGCTGTTACTATTGTGGCAAATATATACAGGGTAAAGGAAGGGTTGCCTGTTAAGGAGCCTGTTATAAAGGAGAGTTATGCTGAAACCTTTATGTCTACATGTTTTGACAAACCAGTAAGCAAGGAAGTCATAAGCTCAATGGATAAAGCCTTGATTTTATATACAGACCATGAAGTTCCTGCTTCTACCACTGCTTCTCTGGTGGTGGCATCTACATTATCTGATATGGCATCTTCAGTAGTTGCCGGAATCGCTGCTTTGAAAGGACCATTACACGGTGGTGCCGCAGAAACAGCCTTCAAGCAATTTGAAGATATAGGGGATGTTGATAAGGTTGAGCCATGGTTTAAGGAAAATATAATTAATAACAAAGCAAAGCTCATGGGATTTGGGCATAGGGTATATAAGACTATGGATCCACGCGCTAAAATTTTCAAAAGATACTCTGAAATGTTTGCTAAAGATAACCCCAAGGTGGATAAATATTTCCAGATAGCCAAGAAATTGGAAGAATTGGGTGTAAAGGAGTTTGGTAATAAAGGGATATACCCCAACACGGACTTTTATTCTGGTATAGTATACTATGCCATGGGATTCCCGACGTATATGCCCACCCCCTTATTTGCTCTTTCACGTACAACCGGATGGCTTTCTCATATAATGGAATATGTAGAGGAACAGCAGAGGATAATAAGGCCTAGAGCAATCTATGTGGGCATTCAAGAAAGGAAATATGTTCCCATAGACCAAAGGCATTAAATACTCAACCTTTTTTATTATTTTGGTTGTCATGGTAAGCCTATCTTCTGTTTTAAAATTTGAAGGAAGCATAGTAACAAAGCCATTAAGGGAACAGCATAAGGTAACAGTTAAAATTGTTGAAGATTATTTAGATGAGAATAAATTTGATGGGTTTGTGTCACATTTTGCTTTCCTTCTAGATACACACTTCAGGATAGAGGAAGAGATTTTATTCCCCACTTTTATTCCTATTTTGAAACAATATCTGCCTAACACAGAACCCATCAGGCTTTTGTTGGGGGATCATAGAGCAATAAAGCATATGATTGCGTATATCTCAGAAAAGCAGAATGTTGAAGCTAATTCCAAAGAACTTTCAATGTTGCTGTTAAATCATATTTTTAGAGAAGAAAATGGAATTTTCAATTTGATAGATACGTATATGCCCGAAGATATCAAGAAACAGACACATGAAAAAATTTATGCGTTTATGACTAAAAATTGAGATGTAATAAAGATAATAAATATTTTTTAATTTGTTTACATCGATTAATATTTTAAAATAAAATTATAAAAATTCAATAATTTAAAAGGTTTGTGTTTTGATTCACCATCCAAGGTTCATTTTTCTTGCCATGTAGTATTTTATGTAATCGTTTATTATCAAAGAAAACAAAAAGGATATCCCGAGTATTGCTAGTGTATCCATTATGGGTATAGGTGCCAATTCGAAGAACCCAACGGTGCTTAAAGCTATTACCAGTAAAATATCTGCAATTATTGCAATCAATAAAGTAGAGCTTGGCATAGACTTCCAGAAATGACCCCTTTCTCTTACTACGAATATGGTAAATAAACCTGCGAAGAATATTATTTCAAAGCTATACGTCTGGAGCATATCTAAGTTTGTTATGCCTAGCTGGTACATTCCTATGTACAGGAATAGCATGGATTCTACAACCACAACTATACCCATCAAAACAGATATTTTGGTTAATTTATAAATCTCCCATTTGTCAGGTTTTTTTGACCATCTTACATTGTCTGTTGATAAGGATATGGTTACGAAATCTACCAAAAACAGCAGAAGAACTACATCGAATGCAGATACAATAAATTTCCCTAACAATAAAAATGCAATCGAAACAAACAGGACAATCTGGAAGGTTTTTATTATTTTATTGAGGATCCATGTAACGATTCTTTGATAAATCCTTCTTCCTGTTTTTACAAAATCTACAATTTTGGCCAGTCCTTCTGTAGTCAAAACAACACTTGCAGCACCTTTAGCGACATCCGTTGCATTATGCACAGCAATTCCTACTTCGGCCTGTTTAAGTGCAGGTGCATCGTTAACACCGTCCCCAGTCATTCCAACCATATGCCCATTTTTTTGCAATGTCTTTACCAGGAAATATTTATCTTCTGGATAAATTTCAGCAAATATTTCAGACTCATTTACTTTTTTAATAGCCTCTTCGTCCATATTTTTTAATTGATCTTTAATCTGGGAAACTTTTACTACTTTATTTCCTATACCGACTTCAGAAGCAATTTCTTTTGCTACAGGTTCTGCATCACCTGTTAACATTTTTACAGAGACACCGAGTTCATTAAGCTCTTTAACCATTTGTGCAGAATCTTTTCTAGGGGCATCGTATAAAGAGACCAGCCCAATCATTTTTTCTTTACCTTCGTATTCTTTGGAAACAGCCAGTGTCCTAAAGCCTTTAGTTGCGAATTCATCTACAATTTTATATATTTTTGATTTTAAATCTTCATCCACATTAGTCCTTTTTATAAGTTCATTTACAGCCCCCTTGGATACCTTAAACGTGGTATTATTGTGTTCTATTATTGCCTCTGTTGAACGTTTGGAGGGAGAAAAAGGGATATACTGCTTCTGTTTATATGATTCAATATCCAGTTTCAGCTCTTTGGCATGGTTTATAAAAGCCAGATCTATTGCATCCAGGGTTGATTCTTTCGAAGCTAATGCACCGTAAATAGCAATGTTTTCTATACTTTCATCACTTATTGATACAACATCTTTTACCTGCAGTTTGTTGGTTGTGATTGTACCAGTTTTATCTGTGCACAACGTGTCCATTGAAGCTGCATCTTCAGAGGAACTTAGCCTTGTTATCAGAATACCTTTTTTAGCAAGCTCTAATGAACCTAATGCCATTGTTACTGTAAACATAGCAGGTAAAGCAACGGGTATGGCAGATACTAAAAGAATCAATAATAAAGGCAGTATGGAGATAAGATTAACACCTCTCAAATATGATACTATTATTGTTATTGATAAAGTAATTGACACGATTACCAGCAACCATTTAACTACAGAAGAAATTACATTTTCCATATGCAATTTTGGAGCGGCAGTTTGTACAAGTTCAGTGGTTTTTCCGAAATATGTATCAACACCAGTAAATATTACTATTCCTGTGGATTCACCGTGCTTTATTATTGATCCAGAATAAAGAATGTTATCTACTTCCTTAAATACCGTCTGGGATTCACCGGTCAATGCAGACTGGTCTACTTCTACCTTGCCTTCGAATATTTTAACATCTGCTGGTACAAAGTCACCTTCTCTTACGCTTATTATATCACCAGGAACAAGTTCTTTGGCTTCTATATGTGCCCATTTGCCGTTTCTTAAAACACGTGTAAATACCTGGAGCTGTTTTTTGAGCAGCTCTAAAGCGTTTTGGGCTTTCTGTTCCTGTACAAAACTTATAACAGCATTTAATAAAAGCAATGAAAAAATGATATACATATCAATATATTTTTGCAAAAAATAAGATACAATTATTGTAAGCTCCAGTAACCATGCAGTAGTTCCCCAGAATTTTTTCAAAAATTTTAAAACTGGATTGACTTTTTTTTCTGGAACTTCGTTACGTCCATAAATCGATAATCTTTTTGAAACTTCCTCGTTATCTAAACCTTTTGAAATATTTGTGTTGAGTTCCTTGGCTACGTTTTCCCAGGGGTCTTTTTCATATGTTTTTAAAGATTTTTTACCATCGCTTTTTTGATTTTGAGAAAATGTTTGTTGTACCATTTGTGTAAGTAGTGTATTTATCATAATTTAAATTTTCGTTGTTTTTTTCATTTTGCAGTATGTTTAGTATATCATACAATTTTTTTGATTGTGTACATCATTTCAAAGGACAAACATTTTAAATAGCCATTTCAAATAACATTTCGCATGAAATATGACGAATTCTTGAAATGGTTATATACAAGTTCTCATAGAAAAATAAAGGTAGGGTTAGAAAGAATTACTCATTTATTAGATTTACTTGGTAATCCTCAAAAAGGATTCAAAACAATACATATAACAGGTTCGAAGGGAAAGGGGTCGGTAGCTTCTATAATATATACCATACTCTACACAAATGGATACAGGACAGGTTTGTATACCTCTCCTCATTTAGAAAGGTATACAGAGAGATTCGTTATTAATGGCAAAGAGATTGATAAGAAGGTTTTATGCAATATAGGAGAAGAAATTATTGATATAATAGAATCCAATGATTGGGATAAATATGGAGGTACACCGACTTTCTTTGAAATTACTACGGCCATTGCCTTTAAATACTTTTTTTTAGAAAAAGTGGATATAGGTGTTATAGAAGTAGGTATAGGTGGTAGGTTAGATTCTACTAATGTGATTATTCCGCTTTCTTCCATAATAACCAATATAGATCTGGAGCATACAGAAATATTGGGGGATACCCTGTCGAAGATAGCTTTTGAAAAAGGAGGAATAATAAAAAATGGTGTGCCTGTATTTGTAGGGGAAATTAAAAAAGAACCGTTGAATGTTTTGGAAAATATTGCGAATGAAAAAAATGCACCTTTATATAGATTGGGAAGGGAGATCAAGATAGCCGATGTCAAAACCTCTTTGGAGGGTACATTTTTTAATCTCAAAACACCTTTCACAGAACAGTCAAATTTATTTGTTCCCTTGCTAGGGGATTTTCAGGCAAATAATGCTGGTATTGCCGTATCTGCTGTACGATATCTATCAAAAAGAGGATTTTTTGATATATCTGAAAATAACATTATGGCTTCACTCCAGAAGGTTAAGTGGGCAGGGAGGTTTGAAATCATTAGAAAGGAACCTTATATCATAATTGATGGTGCCCATACTATCGAAAGCAGTAAGGTTCTTGCTAATAATATTAATCACCTGTTCAATAACTCTGAATTTACAATCATTTTTGGGATTATGAAGGACAAAAAAGTTGATGAAATTATTTCCAACATATCTAAAATACCATCCAGGTTGATAATAACAAAAATAGACTATCACCGTTCAATGGATACAGAAAACGTTAAAAAAATAGCAATAAAATATTATGACCCCAGTAAATTAATCTTAGCTGAAAGTGTGGAAAAAAGTATAGAAACTGCACTAAAATACGGGGATCCAATATTGATCACAGGTTCCATATATTTAATAGGAGAAGCACGTTCAATAATATTAAATTCAGAAACGGACCCTGTTAAAATGATAGAAGGTAATTATTCAATAAATTGGGAGAATTTACTGGAAAAATTGTATAAATTTTATAATTATGAAGGATACCAGGAACCGTATTTGGTTACACATAATGAAGATCCTTTTAAAGTTTTGATTTGCACAATGGTTTCCCAGAGAACCAAAGATGAAACAACAGACCATGTATGTAAAAAGTTATTTGATAGATACAAAAATATAGATGAACTTTCTAAGGCAACAGTAAAGGACCTTGAACAGCTATTAAAACCGGCCGGCTTTTATAGACAGAAAGCCAAAAAAATAAAGGAAGTTGCTTTGATTATCAAGAACCGATATAACGGTATTGTTCCTAACTCTATGGAGGATTTATTACTTTTACCTGGTGTAGGTAGAAAAACGGCAGGTTGTGTGATAACATATGCCTATAACGGTGATGAATTGCCAGTGGACATACACGTACACCGCATTTCAAACAGATTGGGTGTAGTATATTCTAAAACACCTGAAGAGACTGAACATCAATTAAAGAAGATCATTCCAAAAAATTTATGGAAGTATATAAACCATATTTTTGTTAAACACGGACAGAATATATGCCGCCCTGTATCTCCTAAATGCGATTTATGTCCAATTTCAATGGATTGCCTGTATTTTTCTTCTTTAAACAGCAGATAGTAAATAAGCAATGAAAACAACGATCATTCCGTATTTCATAAAGATCTGTGCTTTGTGAAATTGGTTTTTATTTAATATAAACAAAGAGTAGGCGAAGGAAATATCAGCGATTACTATAAATAAGATGTAGAGGATTGTCTGGTATAATGAAAAAACGCTTAATAAAACAGGTAGATACCCCAACACAATTGATGCTCCCATTACGTACGTTGCCAGTGCCTTTGCTTTTTTGATCCCATATTTTTTGGGGTAGGTCATTCTATATATGTCCCCTTTGACATCCTCAATGTCTTTTGATATTTCCCTGGACAACGTAGCAAAAAAAGCTGGTATGGAGAATATTAAAGGTATAAAAATAACGTGTATGGAGACACCTCCATAGATAAATAGCAATGCTGTTAATAGAGATATTAGAATGTTCCCCACAAGCCCTTCGTTTTTGTATTTGAATTCATATAGGATTATCATTATAAAAGCAAGTAAATATATTAAATATAAAAACGTATTAGCTGTTGATAAGATTGCTAAAAATCCCAATATAAAAAAGGATATGAATAAGTATTTTGCTGCTTTTAAAGATATTTCTTTAGATGGCAATGGCCTATCAGGATGGTTCAATGAATCTGTTTCTATATCTAAATAATCATTTAATACATTTGCAGCAGATGAAAAAAGGAATGTAGATAAAATAGCAGAGATAATATATAAATAATTTGGGTAATACAGTAAGTTACCTCTACCAGAAAACGCACCTATGAATGTTGCAAAGGCAATCATTAATGCGTTTGCGACCCTTATAAGTTTTAGGTAGGAATAGATCTTTGCCATTTACTACCTTTTTATCATTGCTTCTTTTTTGTTAGAGACATTTTAGCGTTTTGTGGTGGAGGATACTGAGGAGGATTCTGTGGAGGGAAAGGACCTTTTTGCTGGAAATTTGGGGTATTTTGATACGGCGCTTGATATGGTCTATATTGCTGCTGTGGAGGGGGCATGTTTCTATTGAAGTTAAAATTGGGATTATAGGAACTGGGTTGTTGGGGGGGTGTATTATAAGGGGCATTATTGGTACCCTGCAATTCATCCCAGTTCATTTGCTTATTTTTTTTCTTGAATTTTGACAAAATAGAACTTAATGGGGAAGTTTTTTTGGGTGGGTTCTCAGGATTGTAAAAACCGGCTGGTGGTGCAAATGGATTATTATCACTTTGAAGGAATGACTTGAATTGCCTTCCTTTCTTTTTCTTTCTATAGAACATAAAGAACCATATCACAAACCCTACTACCACTAGTATTATCAAAATTATACCTGCTGCTTCTCCAGGGGTCATAGCGTTACTGGGAGGCGGTGGAGGGGGCAGTATAGTGATAACAGTGGTATTGATTACAGTACCACCCTTAGAGTCCGTTACTGTGAGGGTTACCACAAATGTACCTGGATTTGGATAAGTATGGCTTACTGGGTTACCTATCTGTGTTGGAGTCCCGTCACCGAAATTCCATACATACGTCCTGTATGGAGGATTTCCACCACTTGCTATTGCACTTGCGTTGACTGTTAATGGAGCGAATCCACTAGGAGGATTGAGTATTATAACAGCAGTTAAAGTAGCGTTTTTCACTGTAATTGTTCCGCTTATATTTTTGTAAACAATTCCATCATATACAGAGATAGAGAAAGAGTATTGGGAAGGAATAGTAGGTAGAACAAAAGACCCTGTCTGGTAATTATATTTGGTACCTGCAAAATACCACACATACGTATAAGGGCTTATATAATTACCTCCAGAAGCAACAGCTCCGAAATAAACCGTTAATGGAGTCGGTCCTGATAGGGGAGTTACATAATAAGATATGTTTAAAGAATATTTTAATGCGTTTAAATGTATTGTTGGAGTGAAGTTTTCAAACCCATCACCCACTTTTAAAGATACATTGTATACTATGTTAGGATTTTTGTATACATCAGACGCAACGAACACACTGATAGGGATTTGGGTTGTGGGAAGGAGCCCATTCCCGTATGATATGTTTATTGTAAAAGAAGATATCGTTTCTCCATGTATACATCCTATGTAATATACTGTTTGAGGAGGATTTATTGTATACTCCGATGCTAAAAAGGTTACGCTCATCAGGTCTACCCCTACAGATATAGTAGGGAGATTTACCTGTTTAGTATAGGTTTTTGAACCTATTGTCCGGCTTAATATTGCATAGGTATGATAGTTAAGAGGTTTGTTTCCAACACTAGGATCAAAAATTTGTGTAACAAATATGTACCCTTCGGGATTTAATGTACCGGAATATGTAAATAGGCTTCCTGATGTAGCAAAATAGAATTGTACCTTTATATTGGATATATTTTGGTTGTATGTCCCATTGGAAGCCATCAAGTAAAATGTTACTGGAAGTGGTCCGTTACCTACTGCTATAGTAGCATTTCCAGTTCCATTTAATTGATTTAAAGCAGCAACAGCACTTGGGGTAGAGGTACTATTAGATACTACCTGTATAGCGGTATTGTTATCTACTACCATACCCATAGCATCCCTGACTTCCACTTTTACATTTTCAATACCAGGAGATGGAAATGAATCTGTAACTACCTGGGTAGAACCGTGCGTTTGCCCATTGAGATACCACGTATATGCAAACGGACCTACACCACCTACAGGGATAGCCATAAAATGTACAGGAGTGTTGTTAAGTACAGTAGTAGGCCATGCTATTAGCATAACGTAAAGATTATATGAACCGGATACACTTATATGGGTACTGTTGGTAGCAGTCTCTGGAAATACTGCAGAATCTGTAACAGTTACACTTACAGTAGTAGAACTATTATAGACCTGGATATTGGGTATTTGGGAATGACTTATTTGACCGTTGCCTAAATTCCATGTGTAAGAATATGGTCCAATACCACCACTTACTATTGCACCAAATTGTACAAATAAAGGAGGTGTCCCAGACGTTACATTTGCAACTATAGTTACGCTGAAAGTTGATTTGTATAGAGTTATATTAACTGATTGTGTAACAAAATATCCACTCTGGTTTACAGTTATATTAGCTTGTCTTACCTGTGGTATCATGGGATATAGATTGCTCTTGATGTATTCATGGGAGATTGTACCTATACTAGAAGATAGAACATTATTTTCATAGCTAACATTTCCGTCACCAAACATTACAGAAACATTGTAGGTTGATCTTGCGTTTATTATAACTATTGTAAAATTAACAAGGAGAGGAGATGTACCCGATGTAGGAGTAGCCAGTACATGGATCTGGAAAGGTGCACCTTGCATTGTATGAGGAATAAAATCATTTTTTGCGGGAGAAATTTTATGTGTAGAATTTGAAGGCTGGATTAACAATATAGCAGGCAACAACATAAGTATTAATATTACCCATACACCTAATGCCTTGATATACCTCATCTTTTTTCACCGTTTATTAGTATACAATATAATTCAATACATATATTTACATTTTGCATTGGTATAATAATTTTGATACTATTTTTAAAATATAAACACATTGTAAACATATTGGGAGGATTAGATGGATTAGATTAATTAATTATAAATAATAACAATAAATATTCATTTAGTATGGAAAAAACTCCGTTATTAAACAGGCCTATAAGGGTTTTGATTGCTAAACCAGGGCTGGATGGTCATGATCGCGGTGCTAAGGTAGTGGCACGCGCTTTGAGGGATTTTGGGATGGAAGTTATATATACTGGACTGCGCCAAACCCCGCAGCAAATTGTCAATGCTGCTATGGAAGAGGATGTGGATGTTATTGGCTTAAGCATTTTATCGGGAGCGCATATGGCACTGGTTCCAAAAATACTTTCTTTGTTGAAAGAGAACCATTTGGAACATATAGGTGTATACGTAGGTGGAATAATTCCTGAAAATGATGCAAAAGAGCTTATGAAGATGGGAGTAATTTCAATCTTTGGACCTGGTACACCTTTGAAAGAAATAAAAGAATCCATAGAAGTTTTTGTAAAAAGGAGGGTAGAAAGTGAGTCTCATTGAAGACCTTCTATCTGGAAAAAAAGTAGCTTTATCAAGGGCTATTTCTATAGTGGAGAACAGGGAAGAGGGTTACATTAATATTCTAAAACAGATTTATCCCCACCTTGGGTATTCTCATGTTATCGGATTTACCGGTCCTCCAGGTGTAGGTAAGAGCAGTTTGATTTCTAGTATTGCCGAACAATATTTATTGCAGGGTTTGAAAGTGGGTATAATAGCGATTGATCCTACTAGTCCCTTCAGTGGAGGTGCTGTTTTGGGAGATAGGATAAGAATGGAAACCTTGAAAGATTCTTCTAACCTTTTTATAAGAAGCATGGCATCAAGGGGTGGCAAGGGTGGATTATCCAAAAGGACGCTGGATGTTATAAGGCTAATGGATGCTTTTAAAATGGATAAAATACTTGTAGAAACTGTTGGTGTAGGTCAGGGGGACGTTGAGATTATCAATATTGTGGATACTTCGATTGTGGTTTTGTCTCCTAATCTGGGGGATGATATTCAAACAATGAAGGCGGGTATACTTGAAATCGGGGATATATTCGTTGTCAATAAGATAGATCTTCCTGGCGGGGATGAGGCAGTTGTTTACCTTTTAAATATGATAAAAATAGGGGACTATAAAGGGAAAATATGGGTACCTTTGGTAATAGGCACTTCCACAATTAATAAAATTGGCATATTGGAACTTATAGACGGCATTGAGAATCATAAAAAAAATATGAAAGAAAACAAAAACGTAGATAAAAATAAAAAGATATTACTTCAAGATGTATCTAATATTATGGATGAATATCTTCTAGATAAAATACAGAATATTTTAAAAAATGACCCGAATGCTAAAATATTAATGGAGAAGGTTTACAATAAAGAAATAGACCCTTATACAGCTTCTGAACAATTGCTAAATAAATTTTATAAAAATTTTGAATGATGGTGGTATAATGTTATATGATGATGTTATTAAAACCTCTGCTTATGTTGAAACTAAAGAATACACCAAAGAGATGCTATTGAATTGTGGGGTATCAAAGTATCTATATGAACATAAAAACACAGTATTGTTTAAAGGGGAACCTATAAGCATTATTGGCAATATATGGAATAGCCGGGAAAAAGTTGCAAAAGCGTTAAATACTACTGTAGAGGAACTACCTTCTTTCTTTTCTAAGGCCATCGATTTACAGCCAACACCTCTTAAGTTTGTGGATAATGGATACAAAAAATCAGACTTGAATTTTGATGATCTGCCTATACCTAAATATTACCCGGGAGATGGTGGTAGGTATGTAACCTCTTCGATTGTATCAGCCTCTTTACATGGTAAAGACAACCTTTCATATCACAGGCTCATGGTTCTGGATAAAAACAAAGTCGCTATACGGCTTGTAGAAAGACATTTATACAAAATGTATATGGATTCACTTAAAGAAGGCAATGAACTGGAAGTGGCTATTGTTATAGGTGCCCCATTGCCATTTATGATTGCAGCGGCTATTAGTTTTGAATATGAAAAAAGTGAAATAAATGTTGCCAATGCAATAAATAAACTGGCATACAATAAGGAGATGGATTTTGTTAAAATTCATGGATTGATAGTGCCTGCAGATGCTGCAATTGTTGCAATTGCCAAAATAAAAAAAGACCTTGTACCGGAAGGACCTTTCTGTGATATTGTAAACCTATATGACCCGGTGAGGGACCAACCAGTAGTAGAAATTGAAGAGATATATTTATCAAATAAACCCTTTTTCCATGCCATTGTACCGGGATGTGAAGAACATGCTCTATTAATGGGTTTACCAAGGGAGATTGGTATGTGGAAAGCAATAAAAAGCGTATTGCCAAATGTTAAGGGTGTTAGATTGACAGAATCTTCAGGAGGATGGCTACATGGTGTTGTATCCATTAAAAAAACAAAAGAAGGTGACGGGAAAAACGCAATATTGGCTGCTTTTACAGGTCACCCCTCTATGAAAAGGGTGATAATCTTAGACCATGACATAAATATTTATGATGATAATGAAATAGAATGGGCGTTGTCAACCAGGTTTCAAGCAGATAAGGGGCTCGTGATTATAAACAGTGCCAACGGAAGCTCTCTCGATCCCAGTGCACACTTAACCAATGGTACAACTACAAAAATTGGATTTGATGCAACGTTGCCAATCAAAGAAAGTTTGATCCTCGACGATGCTTCAAAATATAGTATGTTCAGGAAAGTTACTTTTTAATCTTTAGCTATATTTTCAAATTTCTTCTTTTCCTTTTAGATATATAGGGGTAGCACCTGTAACTTTCAGATTGATTTTATATCCTATTGGTAAGATTTTATCAATAACAATGGGGCGATAATTAATATCCCTTGCAATGGAGGTATTTTTTTGATGCTCCAGAACAACGGCTTCCATTGTTTTTCCGATATAACTTTCCATTATTTTTCTGCTGTATTCAAACCTTATATTGGTAAGCTTTCTAGATCTTTCTTTAACAATCCTTTCCGGGAGATCTTTTAAGTTTTGGGCAGGCGTACCTTCTCTTTTTGAAAATCTGGTGACATTGATAATATCAGCGTTTATTTTTTTAGTTATTTCCATCGTTCTATCAAAATCTTCTTCTTCTTCAGTAGGATAGCCTACTATTATATCTGTTGACAGCACCCCTTCTGGATATGTCTTTTTGTATAGGTCTATTAAATCAAAATATTCTTCAACTGTATATCCTCTATTCATATCCTTTAATATTTTGTTAGAACCTGATTGAATTGGCAAATGCAAAAATTTGAATACGTGCTTGTTTTTATATGCCTCAAGAATTTCTCTGAAAATTTTTTTGGCTGTTTTAGGAGACATCATACCAACCCGGATATAATAATTACCCTCAATTTTGGAGATTTGGTTTATAACATCATATAACCTTTCATTTTTGGTTTCCATGCCATAACTTGCAGTGTCCTGGGAACTTAACCTCAATTCAATTGTACCTTTAGATATATATTGCTTTGCCAATCCTACAATTTCATCTATTTTCTTGCTCTCTAGCTTACCTCTAGCTATTTTTGTAATACAGTATGTACAATTAGACATGCACCCCTGGTTGATAGATATCGTTTCAATGGGAGAGGCATTGGCAATGATATTGCCTTCTTTTAGCCCTAACAATCCCGGAATTTTTTTTTGATCCCTTATATATACCACTTCAACATTGCTTTTTATTTGCTCAATCAAAGTTCTTTTTACTTCTGCTAGACATCCAGTAACGATTACCTTGTTGGATTTGTTGGAGAGTTCATTGATTTTGCTTAGCATCATTCTTTCGGTGTGTTCAATAACATCGCATGTTACAATTATGGATACATCTGTATTGTCTGGAACATTAGATAATTCACAACCACTGCTGATTAAAGCTTTGGCTATTTCTTGCCCTTCGCCTAAACTTTGGTTACATCCATAAGATTCTATATGAACCTTCATCTTTACACCTGAATTCATGTATATTTGAATAATAAAACGATTGTTTAATAACTACTCTATAAAAAAAGAATATAAATATTTAATTAAAAGGTTACTGTTTTTTCTTGTTGTCTTTGTCAGTTTTGTTATCTTTGCTCTTTTGTTCAGGTTTCCATTCCTTTAAATTGGATTTTTTGATTGGAACTTTAGACCCTGACATTTTTCTGCGATATAAGAAGTAAATAACAATAATGACGGCTATTATTACAATACCGACGGCGATATAAACGATGTTTTGGTATAACCAAGACTGGGACACAGTTACGGTTATGAGCATTGTGTTTTTGGTAGATTGATAATCAGTTGGCCATTCATTGCTTGCTGTAACATTTACACCTAAATTGAAGGTTCCTGCTTTAGAAGGAGTCCATGTAACCTCGGCCTTTACCGTTTCATTGTATTTTATGTTTATTTTACCTTGCCCTATATAAGAACCGGAGGTTGTATAGAATTTTACCTGGGAAGGAGAGTTAATCACAGTGTTTGAAATATTGAAAATTACGCTTACATTGTCAGCTGTTGAATTTACACCACCTACATTGGTTATTATAACTGATAATGTGGCTGGATTACCTACCTGCATGCTTGGAGCTGTTAAATTGGATATTTGTATAATTGGCCTTATGGTTGTATTTATAGTTACAACAAAGGTTACAGATGTGTTTGCGTATTTACCTGCTAGTGTGGTTACATTTAAGGTTATTTTGTAAGGTTGGACGGCTGCAGGAAGTACTTTGGAAAACTTTATACTTGTAGTTTTGTAGAATACCGTCTTGTTAGAATAGGTGATATTCCATACGTATTTTGTTATTATTCCGCCATTCGCTTCGTAGGAATGAGATGCATTAAAATATTCTGTTGAACCTTCTACTGCAGATGTTATACCAATTCCTTTGCTGTTGGTTATGTTTATTACTGGAACAGGTTTTTGTGTATCGTTGACAACTACTGTAAAGTTGGTGATGTTTAGATTTCCAGCTACGTCATATACACGTAAGGAGGCGTTGTAAAGCCATCCATGGAAATCATATATTTTCCCGGATATATTCGTATAATTTTTATAAGGACCGTAGGGTATAAAAGTGAACGATATATTGCCAGGAGTAGTTGATGATACAGTTTTGTTGCCGAATGACCATGTGTAATTGAGAATAATGCCCTTTGTTTTGTTGGTTATTTCAGAATATGTCCCTGTAGCATTGAAAGTGACACTTTGGAAAGATTTTACAAACAGGACATTTGGATTTGATTCCTTTGTTACATTGGCGTGGTATGATATGAAAGGCTTTGTACCTGAAACCCATACCTTGAATAATGTTGTATTCGTTTCATTTCCGCTTCCAACTATTGTTAAACTTCCGTTGTAAATTCCTGCCATTTTGTATGTATGGTTTGTCTTGTATGTATTGACCGTAGATATGTTGTTATCACCAAAATTCCATATATATTTGGTGATGTTTCCTACAGGAACCAGAGAATTCTGTGCACTGAATGTAACATTTTCATCTGTTTTAACGATAACTGTATAATTCCTGGCAGTAGAATTTATAATGTTCTGTATACCGAAGAAAGGAGCTGTTATATTCACAATAGCAGTTATATTTTTTATTTCTTTAACTGAGAAAACAGCAAATCCAGTTGGCTGGGATTCCTTTTTTGGAACCATTGAAAAGTTAACCCATGTACCGTTTATAGGAGAAACTGTTGTATATGGAGCGTTATACTGTGTCAATACGAATCCAGGTGTTGTGTAGAAATTGTACTGGTATAGAGAGGTGGAGTGAGGATATCTGAATGATGTTGATATGTTGTACATAATACTTTTTGGTATCGATGAAGTTGAAATAAATACTGTGGATGGCATTGAAACGGATATTCCGTTGTTATTCATGGAGATAGTCAGGTTTACGTTTTTAGTTGCGTTTACAAAATAGGATTTGTTAAGGTTCAGCATATTCTGTGCTGGACTGTATACGGGTCCATTAGCTTTCATCCAGTTTTCAAACGTGCTGTTAGTCTTGTTGTTTAATACTATAGATGCACCACCTGAAAATGCAAGGGCTATCTGTGCAGGAAGGTAGTGGATAAAGGAATAGTTCAATGAATTAAAGGAATATGCGTTGGTATAATAGCCATACTCAGATATGCTTACATTATTTCTAGATGAGTTTTTTAAATTACCGAATGTCGTATTTACTATGAATTGCGCTTCATGCGTTAATGGAACCAATTCAATGTTTTGTGCTGTGCCCTTGTTAGATACATAAACCTTGCTTACATTGGTCATGTAACCGCTGGCACTTAGAAACATTGTAAAGTTTCCTGGAAATGCACTTATCGTGTAATATGGAGATGGCCCGGTAATGAATGAATGATATATAAATCCGTATGAACTGTTGTAGATTGTAACGTTGATATCATTTACGTTTATTGTGTTCCCATTAGCATTTTTAATATATCCCTGTATAAATGTTGGCAGAATTGTTGCATTGTAATACACACCTTTGTTGGATGGGACATTTATCACTATATTTGTAGAATTAAATTGAGAATAACCGGGGTAATTAACTTCTAACACAAACTGACCCTCGTATGCAGATATATTGTATAACCATGCATTTTTTGTGCCGTTGTATATAGCATTCCCATTTAAAACATAGTTATTTGCTTTATCATACAGCATTATAGGTATTGATGATATCACTGGTGCGTTAGGAATTGATATTGTGCCGTGTACATAACTATTTACCGGGATACTATTCACTACAAAGTTCAATGTAGTATTGGAATTCATTCCGACATAAACAGCAGATGGACTTGCATTCTGCTCCGCATAAAATACGTTCCCTGTAGGCTGCATTACAATCTGCGGAGGAACAGTTACCTGGTAGTACCCAGGTTGAACATTAAATGAAAAATAACCACCTAAAGAGGTGATATTAGATGCGATAATAGAAGATGAACTTACGCTGTACAGTTGAACTGAAACCCCTTTAAAGGTAGATTGATCTGGAACTGGCACATTGTTCTGATTAACTACAAACCCTGAAATAGATTGAGTCCCTATCGCTTTTGCTGTCACTGGAACATACTGAATAACACCTAGCACCAAAATGGCTACCCACAAAAGGGTAATTATACCATACTTTTTTAACATTTGTTTTCTCACCTAAGTTATTTTTTGAATTATGTAGAGGTAAATAATACTTGCTAATATATTTTTAGTTAAAATAGATGTTGTTGATAGGTTAGGCTGTTAACATTTTTGTTTTCCTATTATTTTAGGATTTTCCATCGATTTTTTGTTATTTATAAATACCTTATTAATTTGCATCATTTATACCGTGAATGGCTTTTTTATTTAATTCCTTAATGAAAAACTGTTCTACCATATCCTGTTGAATAGTAATCTGTTCTTTCGTTTCCATGTTTTTTATTACAACATTCCCTTCTTCTATTTCCTTACCGAAAATAAGGCAATACTCGTACATGCCTTTGCTCGCTATTTCTAACCCTTTTTGTATTGGTTTTGCAGCGTAATCAAAAGTCACTTTAATACCAGCATTCCTTATTTTTGTAATCATTTTTATAGCCACACCCAGATAATTTTCATAAATTAATATTGCATAAACTCCTTTTTTCTCTTTATAAACGGGCCATTTATTTTCTTTTTTTAGCAATAATTCAAGGGTTACATCACCGATAGCAAATCCTATTGCTGGAATGGGTGTTTTATTGAATAGCCCTACCAAATTATCGTACCTTCCACCACCGAAAATAGCCCTTAGTTCCTCTTTCTTGTCCCAGCATTCAAAAACGATGCCCGTGTAATACAATAGGCCCCTTACTATCGAAGGATCCAATATTATTTTATCCTCAATTCCATACATTTTTAATGCTTCTTCAAGCTGGTTTAACTCTTTTAATATATCTCCTTCTATAGAGTTATTTAGTTCTTCAATGCCCTTGTTTATAGGGCTTTTGATTTCCAGTATTTTTTTTATCTTGATATAAAGTTCGTTGTTGGGGCAGATTTCTTTAAGAGATGAATCGAATTCATTAGCGGGGATTTTATGCTTTTTGTCTATCAGTTTGTATAGTTTGTTATTATCACACATCCCGTTTGTCAAAGAAGAGATTAAATTTCTATGGCTAACTCTTATCTGTACATCGTTATCTAAATCTAGGTTTTTCATAATCATATATGCAATGTATAGAATCTCTGCATCTACGACAGGATTTTTTGTTCCAAATATATCCACATTAAATTGATAAAATTCCCTCATCCTTCCTTTCTGTGGTTCTTCATATCTCCATACCTTGGAATAGGAATACCATCTTAGTGGAAAGGTTGAAATTTTTGATATTTCAGAAACCATTCTTGAAACAGCAGGAGTGGTCTCAGGTATAAGAACTACGTCTCTATTTCCCTTATCCTTAAATGAATAGGTTTCTTCAACGATTTCATCCCCACTTTTCATTTTGAATAGCTCCAGGGACTCTACGCTGGGGGTAGATATTTCTTCAAACCCGAAAAGTTTAACCACTTCTTCTATTTTTTCTAATATTACCCTTTTCCCCCATTGCTGTTCTGGATAAAACTCCCTGAATCCTTTTAACGGTTCGTAATTCATTTGATTATTCCCCTTTAACAAGATATGTATGCCTTCCAGTCCATTCTTCTTTTGTTTCTGGATAATCTGTGCGATAATGGCTGCCTCTGCTTTCTGTTCTTAAATAAGCGGAGATTGCCATAAGATAAGACACATTGAGCATGTGGTATAGTTCTGTATAAATCTTATCATTTACTTTATCATTGGCTAATTTCCATGAATAAATTTTTTTAATAGCCACTTCTAGCATGTTTCCGTCCCTGACGATACCTACGTTTTTCCACATGAGCTTTTGGAGGCCCTCAACTGAATATCCGTTGTCTTCTTTTACGTTTTTTTCTATATTTTTTATTTTGCTAACATCTGCATAATCATATTTTTGTTTACTCCATTTATATCCCAGCATTGTTCTTTCGGCTATCCTTTTACCGAATACAAGCCCTTCAAGAAGAGAATTGCTAGCTAATCTGTTTGCTCCGTGTACACCTGTTGATGCTACCTCACCACATGCGTATAGGTTTTCTAATGTTGTTTCCCCCCATGTATTCGTTTTTACACCACCTATCATGAAATGGGCAGCCGGTGCAACTGGTATAAGGTCCTTTGATATATCAATGCCAATACTTTTACATGTTCTGTATATAGTTGGAAATCTTGATATAACCCTTTCAGGGGGTATATGTGTAAGATCTAGATAAACGTGGTCTTCATCAGATTTGGATATTTCTGTAACAATCGCCCTTGATACAATATCTCTAGGTGCCAGCTCTGCCATAGGATGGTAATTCTTCATAAAAGCTTCCATTTTTGAATTTCTCAATATTGCGCCTTCTCCCCTTACAGCTTCAGATATCAAAAAGGGTGGTACCTTGGGATGTTTCAGTGCAGTAGGATGGAACTGGAAAAACTCCATATCTGCAATTACTGCACCAGCATTCCATGCTAGGGATACACCGTCACCTGTTGCCACTTCAGGAGTTGTATTATAATAGAATAATTCACCAGCACCGCCGGTGGCAAGTACAATGGCAGAACCGTAGAATTCTTCTTTTTTTCCATTTGTTTTATTGTACGTTTTTATACCAACCGCTTTATTGTTATCTACTATAATTTCACCAACATATGTATTTTCCGAAACGTCTATATCATAATCTTTTATTTTTTTACTGAGGGTTTGCTCTATTATTGCACCTGTAGAATCACCACCTGCATGCAATACCCTTGAAAAGCTATGTGCACCTTCCCTCCCTAATGTGATAACACCATTGACCGTGTCAAACATAACACCGTAATTTATCAAATCAACTATCCTATCAACGGCGTTGGTTATCAATATATCTACTGCATCCTTGTCGCAAAGCCCTGCACCTGCTTTTATTGTATCTTCTACATGATTTTCAAAGTTATCCATAGGGTCAATGGCAGCAGCGATTCCACCCTGTGCATACTTGGTGTTGCACTCCTGTAAAGAGGTTTTTGTTATGATTTTAACCTTTTTTTTGAATTCTGAACCTTTCAGGGCCGTGTACAAACCGGCAATGCCACTGCCTATTATTATCATATCATAATCTTTCATCATGTTCACACTCTCTATTACTAAAGACATTTTATCTATTTTAGGATTACATTCGAACTCCTAAACATTGATGGGCTTTTTCAACTGCCATCCTTTCTATACCTAGAAAGATTGCATATTTACGGGATCGGCAACCGCACTACAATTTAATCATTTTTATATTAATTTTTCATCATTTCAATTAATTCTGATTGCCATATTTCTTTTTTAACGGATTCTATTATATCTTTATCAACATCTTTAAAAAATTGTATCAATATCGTATCCTTTTTAATGTTTAGTTTGTTTTCTATATTATTAAAAAACAGACCATATGATGTTTTTATAAATATTTTTATAAATTCTTTATTTGGTTTAACAAACATGCATAGACAGTTGATATTATTGGTGTTGTCCCTCCCTATTTCTATTTTGTTATCATCCTCTCTGTAAGATTGTGTGTTAGTATGTCCAAAATACAGCATCTTAACTCTGGCATGGTTATCTATTATTAATATTTCTTCACCATAAGGTGATAATATTTTTATGTTATTGTCATTTATAAGATAAAAAGTCAGTGGATAAAATAACCTTCCTGTATAATATGAAAAACTTTTTATTTGCCATAAAGGAATGCGTTGGGTGCAGGATTGCATTCCCAGCAAAGGGTCTACCGAATAAATTTGTGATACGCTTTTATAAAAATATAGTATGGAGGGGATATATCTATGAAGTAGAGCTGCTGTAAAATCACTCCCACCCCTTCCCAGTGTAATTGGAGCATTACTATTTTTATCAGTTAAATAAAAACCGGGTATTATATATATGGTATCGGTTACATTAAGGTTTAAAAATTTTTCTTTCATTGATTCTAAGTCTTTTTTATTTATGACTATATTGTTATGCATTATCTTTGCATACAGATTTATTGATTCTGGATATAATATAGAACAATTAATATTGTTAATATCCAAATATTCTTTGATAATATTGGCTATGATTCTTTCACCCTCAGATAAAAATTTTTCAGCGTTTAATTTTTCTTTGCCTGTTTCTTCAATAAGGTTGGAAAGGTACCTGGAAACTTCTACGCCCTCTTTTTCATAATTGGCATGCATTTTTATAATACGTTCGATAAGATCTTCTTTTTTAATCTTTGATTCTAAAAAACTGATAAGCAGATCTGTTGTTCCATTGACTGCACTTACCACCGCAACTGTTTCATATGATTCTTTCAGGATTTTCAAAACAAGTTGGGGATTTGTTGTAACTTCATGCCCTAATTTTTTTATTTTTAACATAAATTCTTATTCTACATAGGTTAGATTTACATTAAGTTTTTTCATGATTTTATCGAAATCAGGGTATGATTTTTTGGTGTCTCCATGTATTATTGAGGGCTTTTTGCCTTTTAAGGAAGATACAAAAGCAGCCATTACCATTCTATGATCGTTAGAGGAATATTCGATTGAATTGAAATTGGGTTTACCATAGATCACAAGTTCATTTCCGTTAAATCTGAAACGTGTGTTGGTTAAATTTAATAATTTGGTTGTTTCACTTACCCTATCACTTTCTTTGTATTTTAATCTCTCAATATCCCTGAATATGGAAATACCAGAAGAGTATGAACATAATATGGATAAAATGGGGAATGAATCAGGTATATTTTTAAATGAAGCTTCAATTCCATTTATTGTCGGAACCCAGTAGGATTCTATGGAGTTTTGGTTTACTTTTATATTTAATCCTGCTTTTTTCATGTATTCTATAGCTATACCTTCAGGTTGATATTCATCTATGGAGATGTTGTTTATTTCTACTTCTCCACCTGTTAGCTGTGCACCTACAATAAATGGCAGTATATTGGTTATATCCCCGGGTGTAATATATTCATTTTTACTCATGCTAAATCCATTTACTCTATATTCATTGTTGTTTACTTCAATATTCACACCGGATTCTTTTAGCATTGCAACGGTCATATCAATGTAAGGCTGTGAAACATTATTCTGAACATGTATTTTTTCCTCTTTTTTTAGGAGGGAGGCAATTAACAATCCACTTACAAATTGAGAACTTATTGCTGAATCTATCTTTATTTCAGTTGTTTTTAATGGCTTTTCTATCGTTATTTCCTTGTTTTTTAGGCTTGCTTTGGCACCGTTTCTGTTTATAATATCCAGTATTTCTTCCATGTTTCGGTTGTATAAATTATCTGAAATTTTGATTACAGTCTTACCGTTTCTCATTGAAGCTAAAGCTAAAGCGAACCTAGCGGTTGTTCCAGATTCATTGCAGATTACAGTTTTATCCGAATCCAGTTCTATGGACCCTTTTACTTTAATGTTATCCTCATTTACCTGAATCTCTGCTCCTAGTGCAGATAACAGCCTGATGGATTCGTAAATATCATTGCCTTTATTATAATTTTTAATGTATGTTGTTTGGTTGGATAAGGATGCTATAAACAGCGCACGGTGGGTATAAGATTTAGATGGTGGTGCATCTATTTTCCCTTCTAGTTTTGATGGATAGATTATATATTTCATTTATTATTGTAACTACTTAAAAAATATATAATTATTCCGATTTTAGGGAGGATACAACGGAATATTTGTAAGCTAAATAAGCAGGGTAAATACACCCTATGAGTGCGGTTATAAATAGAATAATGCTGTACGTTAAGGTTATGCTTCCCATAGAGGATATATCAACAAATCTGAAATATGCCAGTGAAAAAGTGGGGTAAAAAGGAATGGGTGTACTTTTACTTATATAGACTAGAGAATATAACAATACATATGAAGAAATTATTCCAACTACAATTCCTATCAGTGCAACGATGAGTTCTTCACCTACTACAAGCATCAACACAGATAAATTTGTAGCACCTACAGCTTTAAGAATGCCTAGTAATTTCCTTCTTTCCATAACTGCTATCATGGTCAATACGAAAATTACAAGCCCCCCTATAACAAAACTGAGAATGTTTAAAACAAAGGAAAAAACACTCGACGCTTCTACTTCCTGAGAGATCGTATCTATGGCCTGTTGTTGCGTTAATAAAGTGTAGGGAATATGGGGGTGCAATAATTCCAATTCCTGTATTATTCCATTTCCAACACTGTTGGACTCGGATAGAACTGTAGATGAAGCTATAACACCATAAGCTTTCCAGCTTGTAGAAAGCATCTCCATTGCTGATGTAATGGGCATATATATCATTGAGTTTAGATCGAATCCCAGATCTTCTATTGCCATTGGTATGTTTATGTTGTTGTATATTCCTATTACCTTTAACTGCATCATTAAAATGCCGTTTAAAGGTCTGGGTGCAAAGGTATATGCATCTATTATGCTTCCTACCGAAGAATTGGTTATCTGCATGATTTTGTAGCCAATATCTACGGGTATAATATTAGTGGAATAAATTGTTTCATTATTCCCAAACATTGGAATATTTGCATTTCCAATTTTTGTTAAGTTGCCATTGGCGCTGTAATTGTACGTTGGATTCCACAATGAACCCTCATAAAGGGAATCGTTTACAATTCCATTGTATTCCCCTGTAACAGACAGTATAAGTGCATCAACGTTGGAAGAAGGCAGATAGGAAGCTATCTGTATATATGGTGTAATGTACTTTATACCTTTTACATGAGACTGTATGTAGGGGATATCAGACATGGAAACTCCATAGGATTGGTTAATACTCAAAAAATTTTCTGTTTGCCCCGTGTAAACAAGGATCGTGTTGGTTCCTAGACTTTTTACGCCGTTTACATAATAGTTTTCTATTCCATTGAACAGTGCATTTGGAACGATACCTAAAATCATTATTCCTGTGAATATAACGATTACACTGATTGTTCTTATCTTATAAGCCATTATGTTATGTTTGATTATCAATGATACCCTTCTGTAGTTCATTGATATTCCCCTGTAGAAACCTTTTCAATACTTCCGTCCCTTAGGGATACAACCTTGTTGCAATATTTCACCATGCTGGTGTTATGGGTTGCTATAATGATTGTTTTCTTTCTTTCTTTGTTTAGATGGTGGAATAATTCCAATATTTCCATTGAGGTGCTGGAATCTAGGTTACCAGTAGGTTCGTCCGCAATGATAACTGCTGGATCATTTACAAGAGCCCGTGCTATTGCAACCCTCTGCTTTTCACCGCCCGACAATTCCATGGGTGTATGGGTTGCTCTATGATCTATTTTGGCGGTTTTAAGCACATTCATAAGGTTTTCTTTTGGGACGTTTTTGTTAGAGAATATTGTTGGTATAGCCACATTGTCCAGTGCGTTTAGTCTTGGATACAAATAAAAGTCCTGAAATACAAAACCAAACAGGGTATTTCGGTAATAGGCCCTTTCCCTGTCATCCAAACTGGATACGTTTTTTTCACCTATAAAATATTTACCAGAGGTTGGATAATCAAGCAATCCCAGCACGTGGAGCAATGTAGATTTTCCAGAACCGCTTGGCCCGATTATAGCAACAAAATCCTGCCTTTCTATTTTTAAGGAGATCTCCTTCAATGCATTTATTTTTTCGTTCTTGCTTTCGTAAACTTTAGAAATTTTTTCAAGATTTAACATTTTTACCACTATTTATTGCCTCTACTATTACATCGTAAAAATCACTTGGCTTTGCACCAATTATAGTATAAGGCTCAAGATAACTTATGATCTCCTCCTTAAGTTGTTCATTCAATTCCTTTCCATTGATTTTATTGTTCAATTCATTTAACATTTCTTCTGGATAAAGAAAAAAGTCACCACTAAAGAAAATATTTTTTATTTTGTTATCTTCATAATCCATACATAGCCGGATGGTTTTCCCACCTTCAATACGTTTTACAAATTCAATATACATCTTTCACCTTCTTTAATGAAGATTCAAATAATTCTTTAAATGGCAGGTACAGTTCCTTTCTTACTTTGTATTCTTCACCCATGTTCCACTCGATTGTAGAATACCTGTTTTTATAAAGTGAATCGCTCATGCTTTTTTCTTCTTCGGATAAAGAATCTATAGTTGCATTACATCTAAAATATTCTGAAAATCCGTTCGTTAATATTTTGGATATTTCATCTAGGCTTATATCTTTGTTTAATTCTTCTTTGAGTGTTGTAACCCTTTTTCTTACGCTTTGAACAGCTTTGGCTTCCAGTTTAACTTTTGGAACATTCAACACTTCAGATAAAATACTTAAATCAGAAGATATCATTAACGTTCCATGAACAAAATAGCCATTTCTTAATTTTGAGGCTGCCATACCGGATATTTTTTTGTGGTCTATTTCAATATCGTTGAGAGGAGCAAATTGTGCATTAATTCCCAATTTTTGTAATGAGTGTATAATACCTCCTGCTACATATTCATACACATTTTTTATGTCTCTGTATTGGTTAAAATCGCTTGTAAATGACAAGGCAAAATTGAGATTGCCTAGGTCGTGATATACTGCCCCACCACCGGTAAATCTTCTAACAAAATAGGTATTATATTTTCTAGACGAGTCTATATTGATTTCTAGCCTTGGATACTGAAATCTTCCTATGACAATTGTATTGCTGTTTCTCCATAACCTTAAAATGGCCGTATTAGAATCTTTTTCAGAAGTTTCTAAAACCCGGGGGATTGCCTCTTCTACGGCCATGTTGTAATAGGGATTGTTTAATTCTTCGTATTGCACAACTCTAAGTTTATTCATTAGAACACCGGTTCATTTGATAATAAGAGGTTTATGTCAATGCGGGCCCGCCGGGATTCTCATTTTTTTGAACCCGGGATTGAGGTTGACTCCAATGGTTCCGGAGACCTCTGTGATATCCATTATAGTTATTATTGCTACACTACGGGCCCCTATACATTATTTAAATCATTTTTTATTTTTGAATATTGTATACCCACATTTCCCACAGGATACCCTGTCCTTATGGGTTGCAAGATATACACCTTCTCCACACTTCGGGCATCGTTCCTTTGTTTTTTTAACTTTGTCTTTTTCAGCTTTATAAAGCAACTTGGCACTTATTGTCAAATCTAATCACCCTTCTTTTTTGGTTTCTTCCTTCTTTTCTGCCTTCTTTTCTTCAGCTGGTTTAGATTCTTCCTTCTTTTCTGATTTTTTCTCTACCAATCCATTTCTTATCAGAATGTGTTTCCTTTCAATTTTCATTATATGGTTCTTGTCTTTGTATACATGTGCTGTGCCATATATTTCATATTTGCCAAATGTTGTTTTAATAGATTCTAATATTATTAGATCCTTGGAGATTTTCAAGTTGTCTGCTAATAGTTTCTTTACGTCGTCTCTTTTGGGCGTCGGGCTGTCTTTGTGGAATACCTTAAAGTTTACTACGTTCCTATTCAAAAATTTATCTTCTACGTTGCTTTTAATAACTACTTCCATTGTTCATCACCATTTCTTCCATAATTTCCTTTACTTTTTTTTTGATTTTGGGTTCGACATTAACAATTACAATACCTTTATCGGGTTGACCATAAAGAACTTTGCTATCATTTGGTAAAAAATGTATTAAGGGCAGTGTCGCCAAATCTTCTTCTCCCTGGACTCTAATAAGGGTTCTTTCTTTACGTTCAACGGCATGTTCTATTGCATTGTACAGATCATTTGAGATATATCCGGGATCGGATTTAACACTGATATGTGTGTATTCTGGCATTATAATACCCTTTATTTTTTCATTTCTTTTTGTTTTTTGATCAATTACCGCTATTTTCATTTTAAACCCTTTTTGGTACACATTTTTTGTTGTTATATCTCCACATGTTGCAATTAAGTCATTGGGAGATATATATTTATCTAACATGTCAGGTGATATCACCACACCCAATGGTTCTTTTAACATTTCTCTTAATTTATCATTTATTTTCATTTACCTCACTTGACTTTGACTGCGTATTTTCCTTCTTTCTGTATTTTTAGAGCTTTTGCTATTTCAGATTTATCCGGATCCACTATTATTATATAACCACTCCAATCCTTGGATAATGAATCACTTCCACAATTAGGGCATTTTTGCTCATTTGTTATATACCTGCAATTTTTACATGCTCTAGGTTTTGAAACAATATTTGCCATTCTCTCACTCAACCCTTACTTTTTTTCATTATTTTCCTGTATCCATTCTTTTTTACCTAATCCAGGTTGCCTCATTGTTAATCCAATACGGCTATCTTTTACATTCTGGACATTCATAGACATCATAACAACTCTTGTAGATAGCTTGGTACCTACTTTTATATCTTTTCTGCTTGCTTTACCTATGATACGCTTATTACCCAGATCAATTTCTAATTGATCATCCATTATTTGGCTTATGTGCAATAAAGCTGTCAGTGGACCAATACTTAAAAAAGCCCCGAATTTTTCTATGCCAATAACGATACCTTCTAATATTTCATTGATTTCTATATGAAAGTTTAAAGATTCAAATTTTATAGGTTGATGTACAGATGGATCACCTAAAACTATATCACCATCCCCAACAGGGGTTACACTCAACAATTGCACTATAATATCACCGTTTTTGTTTAGTGTGCCCTCATATTGCTGTTTGGTTAATGAAATTACACTGGCAGAATAATCTTCACCTAGTTTATTTGGAGGTATTTTAACAACACCATCATCAACACTTTTTGAAAACATTTTTATTCACTTCATTTCTTTATATATGTGATAAATTTAAATTTTATGTTTTGATATGCAATGTGTTTTATACTATTTTAATATGATTGTGTATTGCGAAGGAGATATCATTTAATGTACGGAAGGGTACAATACATTTAGTTTTTTGTGTTATTCCCATCGCTGTGATAGTAATGGCCAGATTCTGAAAGGATATTCTACTTTCTGTTGTATTTTATTGCACTTGGATATTATATTCCTGATGAACCGATTTCTTTCACCATTCCTTCTGATATTGAACTATGAAGTGTTCAACATAAGGATTTCCCCTTTAGATTTCCTTCCTTTATGTTTGTATGCATCCCAATGGATATTATGAAAAGAACATGTCCATTGAAAGAAGGTCCACTATTCTCATTGCATAACTTTTATGTTTGTTAAACCATCGATAAGTGATAATAAATTCACCATTAGTATAAAAATACTAGCACAACCAAAAATCAATAACTCTTAAACTAAAGCAAGAGCCATTTACATAAATGGATAAACACGATTTCTTTTCCTTCATGAATTTCTTTTGCACCATAATCTTTTGTAATAACAATTAAATTATGATTGTGGTTATCAAAATAACCTAAAAGTTTGGAATTTATCTAACGTGAGCGGGAAGACCCCTTGACTTGGCAAGGGGATGAAAGCGTAACATTAATAATCTACTATGCAA
>JBMFVL010000004.1:0-52535 GCA_049966015.1 Thermoplasmata archaeon
ACGATGCATCGAGGTTCATAATAATGATAAAGGAATATGAAAGGGCCACAACAGAGAATTCAATAGATGCGTTAGAGAGGGGAATAGAGAGATATGGGAAACCAAGGGAAGTAATAACAGACCATGGAATACAATTTACATCAGAAGCCAGGGAAGGGAAAGAATGTGAACCTAATGAATTTCAGAGGTATTTAGAGAAGGAAGGGATACATCACATCAAGGCGAGAGTAAAGCATCCACAAACGAATGGGAAAATAGAGCGATTGATATACACGTTAAAGAGATTAAGGAAATATTATAACAGCTGGGAAGAGGTAGCGAATTACTACAATTACGAAAGGATGCACATGAGTTTGTATGAAGATGATATAATCACACCAGGAATGGCATATGAAATGAAGAAGAGTAAAGACGGGGAGGAAGCACTATGAAATACGTAAGGTCTAAGGAGGAAATAATTTCAGGATATCACAGATAAATTTTTAAATAAAACGGAATAGATACTTGCATGATGGCAACCAAGGTTATAATGGCATGGAGCGGAGGAAAAGACAGCGCCCTAAGCCTTTACTACATTCTTAAAAATAAGGAATATGAGGTAGTTTCCCTTTTAACCACGGTCTCGGAAGAATATGGTAGAATTACCATGCATGGAGTAAGGGAAAAGCTATTGGATAAACAGGCGCAGAGCATAGGCATACCAGTAAAACGCGTTTATATATCGAAGTCAGATGGATTTGATGGTTACAATAACAAAATGGAATATACAATGAAAGCCTTTTTCAAAGGGGATGTAAAGGGGGTTGTTTTCGGGGATATATTTTTAGAGGATGTGAAGAAATACAGGGAAGAAAACCTTTCGAAAGTAGGGATGTACGGGATTTTTCCATTATGGGGTAAAAATACAAAAGAGATAGCAAAGGAATTTATTAGCCTAGGGTTTAAAGCGATTCTTGCATGTGTAGATGGAACAAAGCTTGATGAATCATTTGTTGGTAGAGAATATAACGGAGATTTTGTGTCTTCATTTCCAGATAACTTGGATGTTTGTGGTGAAAACGGGGAGTTCCATAGTTTTGTTTATGATGGCCCGATATTTAAGCATCCCATTGAGTTTGAGAAAGGAGAGAAGACCTTCAGGGATAATAGGTTTTATTATATAGATTTAAAATAAAGTTAAAAGGTTTACTGAACTTTTAGTGTTACCTTCTTTTCTTCTTTGCTGGGTTCCTTTTTAGGCATTGATATTTTAAGAACACCGTTCTCGAAGCTGGCAGTGCTCTTGTCAGGTATTATCTCTTCTGGGAGCTCAAAGCATCTGCTGTACTCAAAGCTTCTCCTTTCATTTAGTAGGTAATCTCCCTCTTTGTCTTCTTTTTGGCTTGATGACTTGGCGCTTACTTCTACAGAAGTGCCTGTTATGTTGATCTGTATGTCTTCTTTTTTAATTCCTGGAAGTTCGATATCTGCTTCGTAATGATCTTTCTTGTCCACTAAATCACTGACCGGTGCGAATATGTTATCTGTCATTTTCCATAGCTTAAAGTCTGGCCTCATTGCCAATGGTGAAAAGCTTTTGTCCCATGTCTCCCAGAAGGTTTTTCTGAAATCTTCAAATATTTTGTCTGGCAATAATGCATAAGGGTCGCTTGCATAGGGCTCTTTTTTGAATTTTTGAATTTTTTTGTCGTTCATTATACCACCTCAACTATACAACTTTAAGTTTACAATTAATAATAGCATTAGAGATATTTAAGCATTTCTATTCTTCAATTTTAAGTCATTATGTTTTTATGGCAATAACCATATATATTAGCAAGTTTCATATTCTTATAATTGATGTGGATTCCATGGTTGACAAAGAGGTATTGAAAAAGCAGGGATACAATATTGTTGGAAATCATAGCGCTGTTAAGCTGTGTTACTGGATGAGGCAGAGTCTTTACTATCACCGCCCATGCTACAAGCAGGAGTTTTACGGCATAAATACGCATAGGTGCATCCAGATGACACCTTCTTTTGATAGATGTACTTTAAACTGCGTTTTTTGCTGGAGATATAATGGATTTGAAAGTTCACAAAAAATTTCAAAAGAGGAAGCTGAAGACCCTAAATTTCTTCTAGATGGGATTATAAAAGCTCAAAAAGAAGAAGTTTCTGGTTTTAAGGGGGATCCAAGATGTGACCAGAAAATGTGGAAAGAGTCTAGAGATCCAAAACATGTCACACTTTCACTTACAGGGGAACCTACTTTATACCCCTACCTTGGTGAATTTATAGAAGAAATCAAAAAAAGGAATATGACCTCCTTTCTGGTTACGAATGGAACAACCCCGGAGGTTTTAAAAGATCTGTCTACTCTTCCTACCCAGCTTTATATTTCTCTTACCTCTTATGACGAAGAATCGTTTAAACGTGTAAATCTTCCTGAAAAAGGAGTTTCTTGGAACAGTATAGAGGAAACAATGAAATTATTGCCTTCCCTAGATACAAGAAAAGTTATAAGGCAAACCTTGGTAAAAGGATGGAATATGGATGGAGTAAAAGGATATGCAAAGCTTATCACCATGGCCCAGCCTGATTTTGTAGAAGCCAAGGCATATAGCTGGCTTGGCTATTCCAGAGAAAGGCTGGACAAAGGTAGCAAACCCAGTATGGAAGAAATTAGGGAATATGCACAGAAATTATCACTGGAAACTGGATACGAAATAATAGCCGAAAGCAAAGATAGCAAAGTGGTTTTGCTTTCCAACAAAAAGAAAGAACCAAAATTGAATTTACAATATTAAATAAATTATCCGTAATACCAGTTAAGCATAGCTATTGCTACACCAAGGACAATTCCCATTGCTATAACGATTCTTGGATCAATTAGTACTGTATCCTCTTCAGATTCAAAATACCTTATTAATCCTGCTGCCGATTGGAAACCGCTTTGTTGCTTCTTCTTTGCCATATTGTTGAATATATAATCACGATATATAAATTTTACATTTTTGTTTACGTATGAGCAGAAAATAAGCAAAAGATATTACCCTTTACAAAACTAAAAAATTAAAAGGTTGGGATGTTGTTATACATTGGGTTATTTTAGTAATACAGACCCTGAAACACTGGATGAACCTAACCCATATGCTACCAATTCATATGTTGCCAAGTTTTGGTTTGTTGTAGATACTTCCACAGTTATAGATGCACCGCTATTTACTAAAACAAGAGATGGTTGGGGATAAGGTGTTGGTCCTGTACTATACGTCCATGCATTCGTAGTTGGATCGAAAGAATAGGTAGTTCCATTGGATAAAGAGTAAGTTATTGGAGAGTACAATTGTGCAATTGATCCACTAGACTGCAGCACTTTAAATCCTACTGCAGACAGATACAACCCATTAGTTGCTGATGCGATTTGTATCGTTTCAGATACATATCCATTTCCTGGTTGTGGATTGCCTATATCTCCAAACCCAACCGCATAGGTGGTAACATTAGAACCGTTTGTTAGGTGCATTACCATTACATACAGTACACCAGCCAATACCACAGTTATTGCCACCATCAAAATCGTTGCAATTACTGGAGATACCCCTCTCTTATTTTTACATATTTTTAGAGTTTTCATTTTTCATTGCCTCCCGCCGAGGTTAATATTTGTTATAAATGCATGTTTTTATATAAATATTGCTTTTGGGACATGAAAGGATTTATTAAATAATTCAACGATAGTTAATTATTATTAAATAACCCAGTAACTTTATAAAATTAGATTTTCTGATTTATCATCTTCATTTTCCTTGTTTAATAAGATTTAATTGGTATATACCATACTAGCCCATGTCTTAAACAACACTTAAAATTGGAAAGTTAGGGATTGACAGTATTACTTACATACATAACGTTAATGGCTTTTGTATTATTTCCTATTTGCAAAATTAACTGCTTCATATATATACAAACAATACAAAAAATTAAAAGGTTCAAAGGAGTTTCGCTTCTGTTCTCAACTTTACTGCAGGGATACAGATCCAGATACACTTGCGGAACCCAATCCATATGCTTCTAGTGTATATCCTGCCAAGTTACTAGTTCCTGATGGCAAACCACTCACCAATACTGAGACCTGAGCTCCACTGTTTATTAGTACATTTGATGCGCTGGGGCTCCATGACCCAGTAGATGCAGTAAATGTATAATACTTCCCTGACGGAGTAATGTAGTTTATTACTGCACTCTGAAGGGTACCAGCAGAATTTACGACTTTAAATCCAACCGATGATAAGTACAGCCCACTGCTGGCGGATGCTATATCAACCGTTTCGTTTATTTGTGTGCTTGATACTTGTTGAGGTTGTCCTACGGTTCCAAATCCGATTGCGTTTGGTGTGCTGCCTGGTCCGTGCATCAAGCCCATGACCATTACGTACAGAACACCAGCCAATACTACAGTTATTGCCACCATCAAGATCGTTGCTATTACCGGCGAAACTCCTTTTTTCTTTCTATATATTTTTCCTATTTTCATTTTTCATTCCTCCAAGAGGTTTTATTAGTTATTATATATGGTGAGTAGTTATATAAATAATTTTTTACAAATAAACTTTTTCATTTGAAGTTATTGAATACATAGCCTAACAACTCATCACCCTTTGATATCCCCAAATTCTGATTCATATTGGCTTCGCAGAAGTTGTCTGTTAAGAATACAAAAAATTAAAAGGTTCAAAGGAGTTTCGCTTCTGTTCTCAACTTTACTGCAGGGATACAGATCCAGATACACTTGCGGAACCCAATCCATATGCTTTTAGTGTATATCCTGCCAAGTTACTAGTTCCTGATGGCAAACCACTCACCAATACTGAGACCTGAGCTCCACTGTTTATTAGTACATTTGATGCGCTGGGGCTCCATGACCCAGTAGATGCAGTAAATGTATAATACTTCCCTGACGCAGTAATGTAGTTTATTACTGCACTCTGAAGGGTACCAGCAGAATTTACGACTTTAAATCCAACCGATGATAAGTACAGCCCACTGCTGGCGGATGCTATATCAACCGTTTCGTTTATTTGTGTGCTTGATACTTGTTGAGGTTGTCCTACGGTTCCAAATCCGATTGCGTTTGGTGTGCTGCCTGGTCCGTGCATCAAGCCCATGACCATTACGTACAGAACACCAGCCAATACTACAGTTATTGCCACCATCAAGATCGTTGCTATTACCGGCGAAACTCCTTTTTTCTTTCTATATATTTTTCCTATTTTCATTTTTCATTCCTCCAAGAGGTTTTCTTAGTTATTATATATGGTGAGTAGTTATATAAATAATTTTTTACAAATAAACTTTTTCATTTGAAGTTATTGAATACATAGCCTAACAACTCATCACCCTTTGATATCCCCAAATTCTGATTCATATTGGCTTCGCAGAAATTGTCTGTTAAGTAGGGCAGGTTATTGCTATAAATCATTAAACCTACAGGATCGGTAGTATGGCTTTTCTTTATGCACGGCGTTGAATGATCAGAAGTTACAAGAATAACGTGCTTTTTTATTTCATGAATTTCTAAAAAAGGTTTGAAAAAGAATTTGTCAATAAGCTCTATGGCCTTTATCTTTTTGTCAATATCTCCGTCATGACCGGGCTCGTCCGGACCTTTTAAATGAATATAGAACACATCGATTGCTTGCATATTTTCTTTTATTTTACTGATCATTTCTTTGTATCTCTGTTCCAGGGACATTGAGTCGTCCATTGCTATGTAAAGATCCTCCATACCCGATACCCTAGCAATGCCCCTTTCAACAGGCATTTCAGTTACTGCAGCAAATTTTTTATTGAATTTCTGATTCAATGGGATTAAAGAAGGGAGTTTTGTACCTGCATCCCTCATCAAGATCCTGTTGGCGGGCATCTGGTTGTTCTTTACCCTTTGAATGTTTGTCGGAGCATTGTCAAGTATAGAATTGCACTGCTCCGCGAATTCATTGACAAGTTCAGCAGATTTTTCGGATAATTTATCTAATGCAACCACAGGATTTAATACCATTTCATGATGCTCCTTGGCTATGCTTATTGTGCCTTCCCTAGAGTAAGCAGGGTCATAGTTGGATATATTGGGATATAGATTTTCAGCCTTGAATACCACCACACCCCTATGCCCTATTGTGTTCTTGAAAATGAACTGACCCTTTTTTAATTTTACATGCTTGTTTATGTAATCTGCAAGGTTCGATGCTTCCTTTGTACTCAGATTCCTGCCGCATCTTCTGTCTATAATATTTTTGCCTTCACCTGTTGCAAAGTTGCATCTTAATGCCAGATCACCATCCTTAAAATCCATTCCTGAGCCTAGTGCTTCCAGAGGCCCCCTGCCAGTATAGGATTTTTTTACGTCATAAGAAAGCAAGCTCATGACAGCAGCATCAGACTCGGGCGCAACTCCCCTGTCAATTGGGTATATCATCGTGCCCACTGCATGTTGCCCCAGTGAGTTTATATATGGCTTTTCTGCTACCTCCAAGGGTGTTTTCCCATTGAGGGAGGGGGTAGGGATATCCGCTGCCCCGTCTAAAACAATAAAAAAAAGTTTTTTGTTCAAGGATATTACCTACAGGTTATGGTTTTTCTTTATTTCAGAGATACAACTTTCCATGATTTCTATTGCGAGATCAACGTTATCAGTTGTTGCTATGAGTGGAGGTCTGAACCTTATAGATTTTTCCCCTGCTTTCAAGCATAGCAATCCTTTTGAATAAACCATATTGTTGAATTCATCCCTGAGCTGTGTGTTCGGAAGGTCAAAGGCATCCATAAGGCCTCGGCCCCTTGCATTTGAGATGATTTTAGGATATTTTTGTTCAAGTTCCTGGAGACGCTTTATCATATAGCTGCCCACTTTTTCGGCGTTTTCAACAAGCCTATCTTTGATCATGATCTCGATTATCTTTGTTGCCCTCACCATATCGGCGAAGTTTCCCCCCCATGTAGAGTTTATTCTGCTTGATACATGGAATACATTGTCCTTTACCTCATCAATCCTTTTGGAGGACATGAATCCGCATACCTGGGATTTCTTTCCAAAGGAAAACATGTCAGGCTTTACCTCAAAGTGCTGGTATGCCCATAACTTTCCTGTTATTCCCATTCCGCTTTGGACCTCATCAAAGATCAGCATTATATCGTTTTTTTCTGTTATTTTCCTGACTTCTTTGAAATATTCCTTTCTGAAGTGGTTATCCCCCCCTTCTCCCTGTATAGGTTCCATTATAAAGGCAGCGATATCATCATGGTATTTTTCTATTGCGTTGTTTATCTCTTCCAAACTTTTTTTCTCAAGTTCTTCAACCTTTCTTGTGTTTTCTTCATTGAGAGGGAAGGATATCTTGGGATTGGTTACCCTTGGCCATTCAAATTTAGGGAAATATTTGGTTTTGTTAGGATCGAACGTATTGGTTAAAGATAAAGTATAGCCAGACCTTCCATGGAAGGCTTCTTTTAAATGGATAACCTTAGTGCCCAGTTCCCCTTTCCCTTTTGCTATGCTTTTCCTTATTTTCCAGTCGAATGCCGCTTTAAGTGCGTTTTCTACTGCTAGCGCACCACCTTCAACGAAGAACATATACTTCATCTCTTCCGGTGCTACTTTTTCCATTGCCATGACGAATTCAGCCATCTCTTCCGTATAAATGTCGCTATTAACCACTTTGTTTAACGAGGCGTATTGCAGTTTTTTCAAAAATTCGCTGTCCATATAGCCTGGATGGTTCATGCCCAGCGCAGATGATGCAAAAAACCCGAAAAAGTCAAGGAAATATTTATCATGCTTCGAGTCGTACAGCCACATTCCATGGCTCTTGTCAACGCCTAGCACAATGTCATAACCATCTGCTAAGATTCTCCTTTCTAAAATTGAATGAACTTCTTTACTGTTTATCATGATTTGAGAAAATAGTTTTATAAATTTAATGCTTTTGGGTGATTTATCTCTATTTTATTTTGAATTCCTCTTTTTTCATTTGAAACCTTATTTCATCATTGGTTGTTAGATCCCAGGAAAGTTCCTCTATTTCGTTCATTTTCTTTACAAACTGCGCTTTGCTGATGTTTAGCATCATGCTATCAAATTTTATTCGTTTGTACAGATAATCTCCCCATACCCATCCATCTACAATAACGCCTAAAAACCCTATGAAAATTGCCCACATCCACCAGTAGCCAATACTATTTAGTATTTGGTTGAAAACACCCTTATCCAGAGGAGACCATAATTCAGCTATACCTATTAAAAGAAGAAAAACAAAAACAACCAATAGTATGGAATATATTATAAATTTTATATTTCTAAAAAACTTTTTTATTTCCTTTAAATTCATAGACATCGAAATAAGGTAAATGGGTTTATTGATTAATATTTTATGGTTTTTATTGCATGTATTCTTTGCCTAGGTACTCCTTTGAAAGTATGAATTTCATTACGTTTAAAGCACCTTCTGCACCCATGATATAGCTTGTTATACCCCTCATTCCCTTTTCAAGCCCACCATCTTTGCTGTATGCAAGAGCACCGTGCCACATCATAACCTTTTTGAATATATCAAAGGCAAGTTCAGGCGCTTTCCATTTCACCATTGCAATGGTTTTGTTGATATCGGATACGCTCACGGTTTCTTTGTTTTCCTGTTCGTCTTTTTCCTGCCTGTCTAAAAGCCATGCTCCTTTGTAAAGCATCAGCTTGACCATTTCTAGCTGAGCATACATATCAGCCAGTTCAAATTGGATTCCTTCATAACTTGCAAGAGGCTTTTTAAACAGCATTCTGTTTTTAATATAGTTAGTTCCGATCTCAAGGGCTTCTTCAGCTGCTCCGACACATGCCGCAGAAACCAGCGCCCTTGCTTTCATAAACCCTTCTAACAATGTTGCATAACCCTTGTTCTCTTCTCGTATAACATACTTTTCGTTGATCCTCACATCCCTGTACACAATGCTACCTGTTGATATTCCCATTCTTCCCATGTTTTCTATGGTTTTTATTTCAACCCCTTCCGCATTGGCAGGAACGTAAATAAGGGTATATCCCCCTCTGGATTTTTTATTTTCATCTGTACATGTTATTGTTAAATGACCCCCGCCTAATTCAAGTGCTTCCCTGACACCGCTGATGTATTGTTTTTCTCCGTTTATTACGTATTCATTACCCTCTTTTCTTGCGATTGTTTTGATGTTTGTTAAATCAGAACCCCCTGCTGGTTCTGTACTTGCCACTCCTAAAAAGTATTCTCCGTTAACAACTTTTGGCAGTACCTCTGCCTTGGCTTCCTCTTTACCGTATTTGGCAAAGATTTTCCCCCACCCTGCTTCCAATAGGTAAAAGACCGATGTTGCCATGGTTATATCCATTCTTCCTATTTCTATGCCTGCAATCACTGCCTGCGTTAATGTTGCCCCTGAACCCCCATATTTTTCAGGTATGGTTATTCCAAGCAACTTGTTTTGCGCCATAAGCTGCAATGCTTCTTTAGGTATGTGTTTTTCTTTATCCATATCTGCTTTGTCTATTATTTCTTTGAGTTTATCATTGCAAAAACTCCTTACTGAGTATTGGAAAAGCTTATCAGTTTCATCCAATTCGAAATTCATAACTACACCTCAAAAAAGGATGTTTTTTATGGATAAAAGCTTTGTTCATGTTTCTATGTAAATAGCAGGTTTTAAAGGCAGGGCTTCTTTTTTACTGGCAATCTCTTCAATACTTACACTGACCTTCGTATTGAATTTTTTTTCGATCATCTGTTTGGCATCATTCAGAAGGAACATTTCATCGATCAAAACTTTTCCAGACCTTGCAATGTCAACCATAGTCATGATGCTTTTGGAGGCATTCTTTTTGCCCCCGCCTTTTGATATGTATTCTTTTATGAAATCCCCTATATTGGTCATATTGCTATTCTTTATTTTCTCATATATAGAATTTTTCCATTCAGGGGATACTACTATTGATATGTTTTGTGGTTCTTTTTTGATTATGTTCAACAGGGCTTGGATATCTTCTATTATATCCTTTATGAACTCTTCCCCTTGTATTATTTTTGGATTTTCCTCTATAGCGGTATCCACATATGTTTCCTCTATGAGCATCGTGCTATGTTTGTTATTCCATAGTTCTTCTGCAATATGGGGCGTTATAGGATACATCATCTTGATCAATGATTCTATCGCTTTGTTGTATACTACATCATTGTTTCCACCTCTTGCAAGATACCATTCTATATACGAGGGAAACTGGTAATATATAATTTGCATGGCTACCCTGAAATCCATGTTGTTTATAGCCTGGAAAGCAGATTTCATGGTGTATTTTGATATATAATCTAACCATTGATCGATATATTTTTCTTCTTTAGCTATGTTATTGGGGCTTTTTATTATATTCCATAACCTCTGGAGCCTGTTTTTATAGATTAGAACTTCATCTTCATTCCACTCCAGGTCGGTGTAGGTAGAAACAGAGGAATAAAACATCCTCAGTGCATCTGAGCTATATATCATAGGTGCTTTTAAAACAAAGGGCAGATTACCTCCTTTAGATTTGGATATTTTTTCACCACCTTTCTGGGTAACCCACCAGTTAACCATGATTCCTCTAGGCCATAACGGTTCATCAAACATCATTGTATGCATCATCATGAAAACAGGAAAATGTACGCGTTTGTGCTCTTTACCACCCACATTTATATCTAGAGGATACCAATATTGGAAAGCCTTTCTTATTTCAGGAATATATTGGTTCTTTCCATGATAGTCCTTTCCATAAAACACTGCGTCGAAAAAATCATCTGTAAGGTCTTCAATGCTTAATTTCCCTTCGTTGTAATACCTGGAAACAATGTAAAAGGCGGGATAGAGAGTAGAATCTGCAATGGGTTCTATGATCCAGCTATTATCAAAAGGCAATGCGGTGCCAAGCCAATGCCCTTTCCTTGTACATGCCCTATCCTCATACCAATCGATTATTTCAGAAAATTCCTGTTTATATTCCTCTGGATGTATTTCCATGCCCATTATGTGTTTCTTGGTTTTTTCTTTTATTTCTTTATCGCTATATTTTATAAACCACTGATTTTCTATTTTTTTTATAATTACATTTTTTCCACACCGGCATATGACCTCCTCACTGAACTCATACAGAGGGCTTCCCAGTTTCATCGAATAAAGGCTTTTGGTTATTTCCTCTTTGGCAATCCTAACGGGTTTTCCGGAATATTCCATGCAGTTGTCTAGCATCGTGCCTTCATGAAATTCTTTTTTGTATATTAATTTGGTTAGTTCCTCTAGCCGGGGGTCAGCTATACCTTTAATTCCCCATTCTTTTATGGCATCGACAGCTGGCATGTTATTAGCGTACATTTTTTCTTTGCTACCCTCGACCTTTATCAACGGTATGGGCTGTATCGATAAGTTTGAAGAAAGAATAGCTGCGTAATCGTAGGGCGCATGTGCAGGTACTGACATGACTATTCCTGTTCCAATTGAAGGGTCTACAAAGCTGGAGGTATAAACAGGGATTTTATTCTTTGTTATTGGATTTACAATGCTTTGTTCAAGTATATCTACAGCACTTACCTTTTCAATTTCCTGTGCATTGTATTGATAGATGAATTTATCTATGCTTTTTTCAGCTATGACCATTAGATCATTGTCTACTTTGATTTTCACATAGCTTTCTTTTTCATTGATCCATAAGTTGGTAACTCCAAAAATGGTTTCTGGACGGAGAGTAGCTGCAGGGTATATTGTGCCTTTTTCATCATGGAAGAATATCATTGTGTATTCAATGGTTTCTGCATTCCCTCCTTTGGATAAATCACTTTCGGATGGGTCTACTGCCACTGGTCCACATGAAGGACAGTAAGGTGCATAGTGTGGTTTCTGTATCAAAAAGCCTTTTTCTTTCAGTTTTTTAAATTGCCATTCAATGAATTTTTTGTATTGGGGGGATATAGTTATAGCATAGGATTCTTCATCTATAAGCAATCCAAAGGCTTTCCAGCTTTTTTTGTAGGATTCCCCGAGGTAATACGCTGCATATTCAGGTGAATTTTTCAATTTTTCTATTTCTTCTGCACTTGCCCCATACTCCTTCAAACTTTCTAACAAATAGGCATTGCCTTCTTTCAATTTCTTTACGAATCCATATGATGGAATACCTGTAGAATGTGTACCTGCAGGAAAATATGTATTGTATCCCTGCATTCTCTTAAGCCTTAAATAAATATCCAGCAAAGTAAAGCCCCTCATCTGACCTATATGCAAGAAAGAAGAAGGACTTGGATAGGCGAATATTCCATAATATTTAGGCTTTGAATAATCCATATTTTTAGTGTGCCTTTGCCATCTATCCTGCCATTTTTTTTCTACTTGTACCCAGTCATATTCTTCCATTTTAGCACCACCTCAAGGGAAAAGGTGTAACAATATAAGTATTATGAATATTACCCCTATCACCAAAAAGATATTGGATATAGCAACCAAAACTTTGAGCATTAACTCACGAAAATGAGGGTCGTCTAATTTATCAAAGATCATTTCCCTCCAACCTTTGCTTTCACGCGCTTTAGCCTGAAGGTATTTTCACGTTCCATTTCTTCCAGCCTTAGACGGATATAAGCTTCTGCTTCCTCTAACTCCGGGATTACTTTGAATTCTAAAGCGTTGACTCTGCGCTTTACCTTTTCAATTTCATCGAGGAGCTTTTTCAAGGTTACTTCTATTTCTACAGCCTTTTGGACAAGTTCAAGCAATTCGATAGAACTTTTTACAACATCATCGAGCCTTATTGTGCTGCCAATCATACCATAAGGCCTGTCATTGAACTGCAATGGCTTTGCCAGAACTTTTATTTCTGGAACTTTAACACCCATTAAATTTTTTTCTTTTAAGTCAATTGTAGGAGTGGAGCGCATGGAATATATTATAGATTCTATCTGTATTTTTCCTTCTACTATTTCTGCAATCTGCATATTTTTCTCTGTTTTGATGTACGCCTTTACCAGATCGTTTCTAAGACCGCGTGCCTTGCTCAATGTATTCATGAATTCCATTATAAGTCCATCCCGCTTCATTTTCAATAACGAATGACCTTTTTTGGACAATGCAATCTTTTTCTTCAATTCTATTAACTGAGAACGGGTTGGCTGTACATCTATCATTGAGATCCCTTTGCTTTATATGATGGATGATATTTTTCAATGTATTTTCTGTCAATCCTAGTTAATGAAGATTCTGGTAATGATGCTAGTAAATCCCACCCTATTGACAGTGTATCCTCTATAGACCTGTTTTCATATTTTCCTTGCCTTACTAACTTATCTTCAAACAAGTCAGCAAATTCTAAAAACTTTTTGTCCCTTTCGGATAAGGCTTCTTTACCTACAATTGCAACAAGCCCTCTCAAATCCATACCTTCTGCGTAAGCAGCATATATCTGGTCAGATACTGCTTTATGGTCTTCCCTTGTCTTTTGCTTTCCTATACCTTGATTCATAAGCCTAGACAACGATGGAAGCACGTTGATTGGGGGATAAATACCTTTCCTGTGGAGTTCCCTGCTAACAAATATTTGCCCTTCGGTTATGTACCCGCTTAAATCAGGTATGGGATGGGTTTTATCGTCACCAGGCATTGTTAATATTGGGAATTGGGTAATGGAACCTTTTTTGCCTTTGATTCTTCCTGCTCTTTCATACAGGGTAGCTAAATCGGTGTACATATACCCTGGATAACCTCTTCTCCCTGGAACTTCTTCCCTTGCAGCACCGATTTCTCTCAACGCTTCTGCATAGTTGGTCATATCGGTTAATATAACCAATACATGCATATCGAGGTAAAAAGCCAAATATTCTGCTGTGGTCAATGCAAGCCTGGGAGTAAGAAGCCTTTCAATTGCAGGATCATTTGCCAGGTTCAAAAATACTACAGCTCTTTTAAGTGCACCTGTTTTTTCGAAATCCTGTATGAAATATTGCGCTTCTTCATTGGTAATACCCATTGCAGCGAATACCACCGCAAATTCTTCGTCTTTACCTAACACTTTAGATTGCCTTGCTATTTGGAGAGCAATATCGTTATGCGGCAGTCCTGAACCTGAAAAAATTGGCAATTTCTGCCCTCTTACAAGGGTATTCATTCCGTCAATTGTTGAGATTCCCGTCTGTATGAATTCATTTGGAGAATCCCTTGCATAGGGGTTTATTGCACTTCCATTCACATCCAGTTTTTCTTCAGGTATGACCTTTTGTCCTCCATCAAGAGGATCACCTGACCCAGTAAAAATCCTACCTAGCATATCATTGGATAAGGATATGTGCAGCGTTTCCCCTAAAAATTTGACAGCTGAATTCCTGTTGATACCAGAGGTACCTTCAAATACCTGGACTACTGCTACCTCATGAGATGTATCAATAACCTGCCCCCTTTTTATTGAACCATCTTCTAGCCTTATGTTTACGATTTCATTGTAGGCAACCGGATGAGTTTTTTCAACGAATACCAATGGACCTTCAACCCTTCCTATGGTCTTATACTCTAAAAACTGATCGGATACGCTCATAACACAACCCCCATACTTGCGAATTCATCTTTGGCAAAAAGAAGAGCTTTTTTTATTTCTTCTTCAAAATTCTTTTCAAATCTAGATTTCGAGATCATATCCCTTGCTTTCATTGTTGCAATCTTTTCTACAGGGATAGAATTCTGCAATGCTTTTTTGGAATATTTTTCAAATTCCAGTATAGCATCTACCAGAATCATTTGCCTCTGCACAGAACAATAACTATCCACTTCATGGAATGCATTCTGTTGCAATATATTTTCTCTAATCATTCTTGCAATTTCTAAAGTTAATTGCTCTTCTACCGGTAAAGCATCGCTCCCTACTAGCTGAACTATTTCCTGCAGTTCAGCTTCTTTTTGCAGTATTTTCATCATATATTTTCTATTTTCAGACCATCTATTGGAAACGTTTGCGTTAAACCATTCATCCATTTTTTCTGAATACAAACTATAGCTTGTTAACCAGTTGATAGAGGGAAAATGCCTTCTTTGTGCAAGTTTGGAATCCAATGCCCAGAATACTTTAACAATTCTTAGGGTATTCTGGGTAACTGGTTCACTGAAATCACCACCTGGAGGAGAAACCGCCCCAATAACGGTAACGGACCCTTTTCTATTATTTTTGGTTTCTACTATACCGGACCTTTCATAAAAGGCGGAAAGCCTCGCTGCTAAATAGGCAGGATAACCTTCCTCACCAGGCATTTCCTCCAGTCTTGAGGAAATTTCTCTCATCGCTTCTGCCCATCTTGATGTAGAGTCCGCCATTAATGCTACGTTATACCCCATATCCCTGAAATATTCACCTATGGTTATTCCAGTATAGACACTTGCTTCCCTTGCGGCAACTGGCATGTTGCTTGTGTTTGCTATCAATACAGTTCTATCCATTAAAGGAGAACCTGTCTTAGGGTCTTGAAGATGAGGGAATTCTGTAAGAACTTCAGTCATTTCGTTGCCACGTTCACCGCAACCTACGTATACCACCACTTCTGCATCACTCCATTTCGCTAATTGATGCTGGGAAACTGTTTTCCCACTTCCAAATGGTCCTGGAATTGCGGCAGTCCCACCTTTAGCAATGGGGAAAAAGGTATCGAATATCCTCTGACCTGTTATCAATGGCTCTGTAGGCATCAGTTTTTTATTATATGGCCTGGGGTACCTAACAGGCCATTTATGGTACATCAGAATAGGTTTTCCATCATCATATTCACCTATAGGCTCTTCTATAGTAAAATCCCCTTCCTTAAGGGATTTTATTGTTTTGTTATAAACGGATGACATTATATAATGCTTTAAATAGGGTGTTTCTTTTACAATTCCTAATACGGTTCCAAAATCCACTTTGTCACCGGGTTTTAGTTCAGGTACAAAATGCCATTTTTTTGTCCTGGATAAACCGGGCTCCATTACACCTCTTTTTATAAAATCCCCCATTTTTTTTATTAATTCTGGTAAGGGCCTTTGAATACCATCGTATATTGTTCCCAGTAACCCTGGACCTAATTCTAAGGATAATGGGGCACCTGAATTTATTACCGGTTCACCAGGTCTTACATCAGAAGTATCTTCATATACCTGTATAACCGATTTCTCATGTGCTATTTTTATTACTTCCCCCATGAGATTATCCTTTCCTACGTATACTACATCATACATTTTTGGCGATATTCCTGTAACTGTAACTACTGGACCGGATACTCTTGTAATTGTACCTTTATTTTCTTCTACCATATTTTACACCTCAAAATAAATCGACTCCGATTGCTTGTTTAATTCTTTCTCTTATATCCATTTCTGGATTGCTTCCTATTGATATTACAACAGGCCTTATGCTTGCCCACATTTTCTGCTTTAGCTGAATAGGGAGCATGGAGACCTGTTTATCGTTTAATATTAATATTGCCAATGATTTATCATTTAGCAAATCATTTAGTAGGGCTTGAAGCTCATTTTCGTTGGTAATGTTATACGCCCTTTTCACCCCTGCTAGCCTGAAGGGGGATGTAAACGTTGGTGTTCCTACTACTGCTATATCCATACAATGACCTCACAACATAATTTCCTCTATTTCTTTCTTCGAAAACCCTTTCTCAATACCCCTAGATATTATCCTTATATTTTCCACTTCTATGAATTTTTGTGTCATGTAATTGTATACAGGCAATGGGGAAAGGGGGGTATTGACACCAGTCTTTTCTTCTTTTTGGTAATACCACTGTTCTAGAATCCTTGTTATTTTTGGTATATCTTCGTTTTTTATAGCATCTTCTAAGATAGGCTTTATTCCATTGTAATAAGAAAATTTGGTTACGTAATCGATTATATCCCTTAACGGCTGTGAATATATCTTTGCCAATTCTCTGATAGAAAAATCTTTTCCACCATTTATTAAGGAGGACTGGAATTCCTCAATGCTGAGATCGAAACGCTTGCACCTTAACAATGTAAAAAGATTGAGGTGGTCAATTTCTTTTTGAAAATAATTTTTTATAATTTCTCTTTGTGGAATATCATCGGGTATGTTTGGAAGAACGATTTTTTCATAATAATATTTATCTATCATATCTTCTAGTATATGTATGCCTTCAATCTTATTGGTTGTTTTTTTCCACTCTTCAATAACCTTTTTGTAATCTGTTTTTGTAAAGTATTCAAGTGCATCCTCAAGTGACTGGTTCTTTATTGCTTCTTTCCAAAATTCCATTGGATAATAGCCAGCAGGGATTATATAATTTATTGATTTTTCGTTTTTTATTGAAGAAGCTGCCACCCTAACAATCATTTTTATATTGTTTTTGTCCCACCTTGCTAAGTATAGCGACAAAACCTGCTTAAGTTCCCCTTTGGAATAAGACAATATGCTATTGTAAGTATTTGCTAGGTTTTTATAAAGGGCTATTTCTATTAGGTCCATCCCAGAATATTGAAGAGAGTTTTCGTCAATCTCTTTTTTGTACTCGGATTCTTCCATGAACAAAGCAATTTCAGATAAGTTCATATTTAGCATTTTTGCGTATTGCTCTTTTTTAAGCAATTTACTTTTTTTGCTCTTAACCCTTGCCACTACGTATGCATAATTGGAACTGTTGCTCTCGCTGAATTTGAAAAGGGATTTTAACGAAGCTATATAAGAAGATTTTTCTGCCATATAAGATCATTCAAATAGCATTGATGCAAATTCCTTGTAATGAGACTCCCATGTGCTGTTAATGATGTTCTCGTAGCTCATGTTCAGTATCTTTTCGCCGTCTTTTGATGTCAAGTATATCCCACCTATAGAATTTTCTAATGCTCCTTTATATTCATAATGTTTGATGTGCATTCTTGGAGTGGAATATAACTTGTCGTACAGGGGTTTGTCCATGTAAATATAGCCTTCATGAAGTATTCTGGAAGCTTTTCGCAACAATTCCTCAATCCACTTTTCATTCCTTTCTTTGGATAACAGGGAGATTGCACTTATCACATCGTTGTTCTTTACTTTCTCAATTATTGATTTCTTTGCAACAAGGATTTTTCTTTGACTGTCTAATTTTGCACTTTCTATAGCTTGAATCTTAAGCTGGCTAAGTTCGTGTTCTAAATTCTTTAGATAATTTTCTTTGTATTTTTCGGCTTCTTTTTCAGCTTTGGATATTATCTCATTCGCTTCCATTTTAGCTTTTTCTAAGATGGAGCTGGCTTTAGCATGCCCCTGTTCAAGTATATCATTGTACAAACCTTCTATGCCCATGTCCAAAGGCACCTTTACATTTTGCCTATTAGCATGATGGCGATAACAAGCCCGAACAATACTACGGTTTCAGGTATAACGACCAAAACAAGCCCTTTACCGAACATGCTTGAGTCCTCAGCCGTTGCACCTACAGCAGCGGCACCGATATCTTTTTCTGCCAAACCGGTAGCGAATCCTGCTAAACCTACTGCTATTCCAGCGCCTATAGCTATTAACCCATCTCCTACACCTGGACCTAATGTCTGCGCCAATATTGCTAACTTGTACATCACCAGCATTCCAATTTTTGCCAATATTATACTGTTCATTTTTTTTCACCTTTTTTTAATTTATTTGATCGTGAATTTTCTAATATGCCCAAATGGCTTGAATTTTACACCAGTTCCTTGGAAGAATTTTGTTCCAAATTCTACATAATTCAACCTTATAGATTGAATTCCTGCGGATAAAGAACCTAATAGCAATAAAAAGGTTTGTATAAAAATTGTTATTGCTATACCCACGATAGCTAGTACGATATTATGGCTGTATACCAAAGGAAACAGCATAACGTAAAATTCATATACCAACCCTGCTTTTGCAACGCATAGAGCGCCTATCCTCAGGTATGAAATTAGATTTGAAATCAACTTAGGAATTTCTACTACAGATAATGGACCTTCACCAATAGATACCATTATTATACCTATTATTAATAAGATAATACTTGAATAGGGTATTAAAATTCCAGACATATTCCAGTTTGGAACGAATATTGGCTCTATGTAATTCCAAAAAAGCCTGAATATAGGAGCACCTGAAACCTTAGCAATAGCTATTAAAAATATCGAATATAAAAGCACTACCCAGCTTACTTTTCCAATTATTTTTTTAATGCCCTCTTCCCTTTCATTGTAAATGGCAATTAAAGAGCCTAATGTAAGATGTAATATTCCTAGGAACAATGAAAAGGCTAATAGGAAATATATCCCTGAGGGGGATAATTTATCTACTATGCTGGGCAGAGGTATATTTATATGAGTAATAGTTGACCAGGTATATTGACTATTGCCTTCAAATGGAATTCCAAAGAAATCAGCATATACGACACTACCAAAAAATGAAGCAACAATACCGCTCCATATAAGCAGCCATCCCAACTCCACCATGCCTTTAACTTCCTTGTATATTAGTATTGATCCTATGATTATGAACACTAGGCCATACCCTAGGTCACCTACAATTGCTCCAAAAAAGATCACAAAGAAGGTAAAGAATAGAATTGTAGGATCTAATTCATGGTACGATGGCACAGCATATGTTTCAGTAATACCTTCAAGAGGTTTCAAAAATCTAGGATGGTTAAATTTAGTTGGTATAATTTCATGTCTTTCTGTTGATATTATGTCTATATAAATACTCGGGTACATTTTTTCCAATTTATTTTTTAATTTTTCATATTTTTTTGTAGGAACCCATGCAAACAAGAAAAATGCATTTTTAGAAGTACCCATTACTAGAGGAGAAAGTGCTTTCGAAGAGGATATCTCCAGTGCCTCTTCACATGCCAACAGGAAAAAAGAATATTTCTCTTTCAGTTCATCTAGTATCGACTCGACTTCTTTTTTCTTGACATTCAACCTTTCGTTTTCTGCGGATAATTTTGCAATATAATCTGATGCCTTACCTTCACCTTCAGGCAATGGAATTTCCTCAAATTGTATGCTTTCTAGCTTGGATTTAACTTCTTTTGAAATTGTTTTTGGATAATATAACAAGTAAAAGTTATCTTCTGCGTTTAAAATCATCATTTTGTTAGCCAATTCACCTAATATTTGATTAATGTTTTCTTTGGATGTTCCTGAAATTATTTCTAGGTTATCATATGGCTTCAGATACTTTAAGTCAATATTCAGGTTTTTGTAATGCTCCAGTATAGATATTTTTTGGGATAATTCACCAATTTCTTTGGATAATTTGGATTTAGTTTCGTAATGTCTTGACGCTTCTAATTCTATGTGAGTAAGTTGACCTTCCATATTTTCAAGAACCGTGCTTTCTTTAATCGGTATGAATCTAGGTAGATCGTCTGGCACATTAAGTAGCTTTTTCAATGCCCTTACTTTAACAAGCAAAGATGCACTTTTTTCAGCCTCTCCAAGAGGAGAACCAATAGAGAAATCTTTTTGATCTCCTTTGTATTCAATGATGTTCACTGCATAAAAGCTGTGCAATAATTCAATTACATCTTTCAATCTTTTTTTATTACCCGCTATGACAATTTTTGATAACTTGTCAGCTTTAAACATCATTCACCTTTAATGTTTTTCTCGAAGTATTCAACAAATTTTTTTCTTACTTCAATTATGTTTTTTTGAGACTGCTCTAATAATTTTTTAGTTTCTTCTTCGGTTTTTGCGTTGATAGAAGATACCTCATCATCAATCTCTTTTTGTATTGCATTATACCTTTCTTTTCTTGCAGATTCCATTTCAATTCTAGCTTTTTCCATTATCTCTTCGCTTTTCTTTTTTGCATCTTCCAGTATCAATTTTGCCTGTTCTTCAGCCTTTTTAATTTCGTTTTCTACTTGAGATTCTGCATTCCTTATGCTGTTAAGTATATCTTCCTTTGCTTTCCCATCCGCTTCCATAGCAAATCTGATAGGACTATTCAAATAATTGTATATATAACTTATTGCTAAAATTCAAAAGTGTTAACTAACCTTTAGTTCAATAAAATTAGATTTTCGTTTTATGAAGATTTATTGAAATTATATGATTTACTAACAAAAGAATATTCATATTTTTAGAAAAAGAAGTAAACAACTATTTTATTACTATGGCATCATATAATTAGATTTATGGAAGAATAAGAGCATTAGAGATTTAATAATGTTTTATGTATATTGTACATTGATTTTTAGATGTTATTATATCTTTCATATATTTTTAAAGGTATGAAAATTGTTTTAAGGATTTTCTTCTAACCTTTCATCGATATTACCCCTACCGTTTTCTTTAAATAGTGTTTAGATATAACTAACTTAGAGGTGTTTTATGCACAGGCATGACCATTTCGGTAAATTTTCAGAAGAACGTATTAGCATGGCTAAAAAGGCCATAGAGGACTTTAAAGATTATATTTCAGGGAAAGTTGTAGTTGATATGGGTTCAGGGGATGGGAGCATAACTAAGCTTCTCAGTGGTTATGCTTTATACGTTTATGCTGTTGATCATGACGAAGATTTATTGAATATTTTAAAAAAGAATTGCGAAGGGATTAAAAACGTCATACCAACTTTAACTGAGTCATCACACATTTCTTTGGATGATTCTTTTGCAGAGGTTGTTTTCTCAGCCAATTCATTTCATGACCTTCCACTAGGATACGAAAAAGAATTCCAAAGAATTTTGAAAAAAAAGGGATACGTTATTATATTTGACTGGAAAAAGGTAGATACACCCTTTGGCCCTCCTATGGATATAAGGCTGGACCAGATAGAGGTTAAGAAAAGGTTCGGATCTTTAGGTTTTAGCCTTGCATTGGAAAAGGAATATGATACCCATTATTTATTAATTTTTAAAAATAATAAATAATCTTTTATGGTTTTATTTTTGTAAGCTTTTTGATGTATCTGTACATTCCACTGCTGTATTGTGCAGCTTTTTTTTCTTTGTATGCGATATCTTTTTCTATACTAAGGGATATGGCTGCTTCCCTTAAGATGTACTTTCTTATTCCATCTTTGATTTTCAGTGTGGATGGGATTTTTAGATCTTCTAGACATGTAGATAAGTATGGATAGATGATTTTTTTATTGAACCTCTTTGCCAATTCAAGATCCCACTTGATATGGCTATTTATGAGTATGCCTTTGTCTTTTTCCAATATTTTGTCTAAATTTGATGATACAACTAGATACCTGTTGTAACCTGCAAACATTTCATCTGCTCCTTGACCAGATATTATATATTCTTCTTTTATATTTTTCATGAGGAGGTATACAAGAGATTCTACTGATAATCCTATAGGAGATATGTCATCAAAAAGCGTTTTTATAGTTTTCACACTTTCTGCAATATCCCCTTCAGATGGTTTTACAATAACATGGTTCATGCCCAATTTTTCTGCTACATAGCTTGGCCAGGTTTCATCATGGGATTTAGGAAGGCAAAGTGTATATAAAGTGCATTCCCATTTATTTTTACATATTTTTGCAAGTACAGTTGAATCGATTCCACCAGAAAAAAGAATTGCTATATCTTTAGCATAGCTTAGTTCCTTTTCCAAATAACCATTTATACATTTTACAATCTCTTCAGCTTCCGACACTTTTTTAACCCCCTTTTGGATTACATTATAGTGTATGAGAATAGCAACTATAAATTATGACCGGTGCCATCCTAAAAAATGCAACCATGAATGCCAGTATTATTGCCCAGTTCAACGTAACGGTGTTGAAGTGGTTATTTTTGGGAAAGATGGCAAACCCAATATTGAAGAAAATGTATGTGTTGGATGTGGTATTTGTGCCAACAAATGTCCTTTTGAGGCCATTAAAATAATTAATTTGCCAGACGAATTTACAAAAGAGGTAATCCATCAATACGGAGAAAACGGATTTAGAATGTTCAGGATAGCTACACCATCTGCTGGAAACATTGTAGGTATTCTTGGAATGAACGGAATAGGCAAATCTACGGTTATTAATATACTGGCAGGAAAAACCATACCTAATTTTGGAAAATTTGATGAACCACCTTCTTGGGACAGGGTAATAGAATATTATAGGGGAACTAATATTCAGGATTATTTTAAAAAACTATCCAAGGGGCAGATAAGGGTCAGTTATAAAAGGCAATACGTCAATACTTTGTTAGATGAATTTCATGGCAATGTGGGGGATTATCTAGGGAGTTTTAATAAAAATCTCAATGATATTATCAACATTTTCCCCCATCTTGATTACCTCTTGAACAGGGATATGGAATCTTTATCAGGAGGAGAACTCCAACTTATGGAAATAGCTAAAACCATTGCTAAAGAGGCAGATATATATTTTTTCGACGAACCCAGTTCTTATCTAGATATTTCCCAAAGGCTCAACATGGTTGATAAGATCAGGGATATGTTAAAAGACAAAATGGTTATTGTAGTTGAACATGACCTTGCTATATTGGATGCACTTGCAGATATGTGCCATATAATGTTTGGTGTACCTACATCATATGGTATTGTTTCACATCCACAGGGTATTAAGCATGCAATAAACATGTTTCTTCTTGGTTACTTAAAAGAAGAAAATGTGAAAATACGTAATATGGAAATAAGGTTTGATACCACTGCACCTCATTCAGATTGGAAAGGTGAAGTATATTTTACTTATGGTAATTTGAAAAAAAAGTACACTTCATTTGAATTGGAGGTTAAATCAGGGTCTATTAAAAAAGGAGAAGTTATAGGCATTGTTGGTCCTAACAGCATAGGAAAAACCACTTTTGTAAAAATGCTAGCTAATGTAGAAAAACCAGATGAAGGCAAACTTATTGAAAATTTTACCGTTTCCTATAAACCCCAGTACATTAAGGCAGATATTGATTCAACTGTTGAGCAGGTTATCAGCAGCATTAAGATGGGGGAGTTGCAGAAGCATTTACTTGAAAGTGATATTATACCCATGCTGGATATGAATTCTTTATACCATGTCAATATAAAATCTTTGTCAGGGGGTGAAATGCAAACGGTTGCTATTGCCTTGACATTGCTTAGGAATGCAGACCTATATTTGCTAGATGAACCTTCTGCTTATTTGGATGCAAACCAGAGGATGGAAGCTGCTAAGCTCATAAGAAGGGTTATGGAAAAAAGGAACAGCAGTGCTTTTGTTGTAGAGCATGATGTTTATTTCTTGGATTTGGTTAGTGATTCCATTATGGTATTCTCTGGCATTCCGGGGAAAAAAGGATATGCCGAAGGCCCTTTTTCAATGAAAGAAGGCATGTCAAAATTTTTGAAGAATATTGATGTCTCTTTCCGGAGGGATGAAGAAACTAAAAGACCACGGATCAACAAAAAAGGGTCTGTATTGGACAGGGAACAGAAGGCCAGGGGGGAACTTTATTACGTTCAATGATTTTTCAAAAAATGGTTAAATAGTTAGGCGTTAATAAAGGGGGTGTGGTGAATATGAAAATAATAATATCGGATCATGTAGAAAAAGAGGCAATTGAATATTTGAAAAATAATCATTTAGTTGCATATGAACCTGAAATATCAATGGAAGATCTTAAGAAAAAAATTGCAGATTTTGATGCAATTATTGTCAGGAGCAGAACCAAGGTTACAAAGGACATTATTTCATCATCTAACTTAAAGGTGATAGGAAGGGCAGGAATAGGTGTTGACAACATAGATGTAAAGGAAGCTACTTCTAGAAAAATACCTGTAGTTTACGCTCCAGGAAGCAGTACACAGAGTGTAGTTGAGCTTACAACAGGGCTTATGATAGCTATGGCAAGGGATTTTGTGCACTTAAACGAGGAAACACATAACGGCAATTGGCTTAAAGGCAAGGTAAAGGGCATGGAGTTGGCTGGAAAAACCCTTGGAATATATGGGTTGGGGAGAATTGGAAAAGAAGTAGGAAGGGTTGCAATGTCTCTAGGCATGAAGGTGCATGCCTATGATCCCTTTGTTAAAGAAGCAGGGAATATTGTTATGTACACAGATTTCCACGAATTTTTAAAATCTTTGGATATACTGACAATACACGCAGTTCTCACAGACCAGACCAGGCATAGCATAGATGAAAAAGAGTTTGCGATCATGAAAGATGGGGTATTTATAATGAACTTGTCAAGAGGTGAGATTATAAACGAAAATGCCCTTATCAATGCTTTAGAAAGCAAAAAAGTAAGGGGGGCAGCATTGGACGTTTATGAAAAAGAACCTCCTACCTCAAGCCCACTTGTAAAATACAAGAATGTTATCATGCTTCCACATATAGGTGCGGCAACTGTAGAAGCACAGTATAGAGCAGGAATGATTGTAGCACAGGAAGTGGACAAGGCATTGACTGGTAAATCCATTTTATATTGTGTGAATCCTGAAGTATTGTCTAAATAATTTTTTAAAACATTTTACATTTATTTGTAGAATATTATGGTTAAAAAAAGTGTTGCCTTAGTGCTTGGGATTTTAAGTTCATTTTTATGGGCTACATATTATCCATTTATTAATTTAAGCAAAGCTTCGTTATATTATATTGTTTCCTTACCTTTTTTGATAGGAGGGATTGTTTTTTTGGTGTATGCTAAATATAAAAATTTGATATACAGTGAATTAAAAAAATTTACTTTCTTTGATATTATAATAATTTCATTTCTTGCCTTCTTTATGCAATATTCAATTGTAATAGCAAATGGTAAAATAGGGAGCGTAGATACGTCATTGTTTGTGTTTTTAGGGGATGGTATCGTAATACCATCAATTGCACTGGTTGCAAAAATTGATTCGAAAAAAAAGAAAATGAACTTTTTTTTACCCGGCGCTGTGGTTCTTATCGTGGGTGGGTTGCTGATTATAAGCAATGGATTTGATGTACATTTGTTATACAACAATTCTTTGTATGGCCTGTTTGCAACCTTTTCCATGTCTGCCTATTTTCTTCTTACCCAGTATAAATTCAAGGAATCCATTAACATTACCTTCCTTGGTACTTCATTCATTATAACCTCAATAATAGCACTTTGTTTTGGTTCTATATATTCCCCTTTTTCAGTTCCTACTATTAATGAGCTTGTTTTTCTTTTGGTTGTTGGTCTAACCTCTTTTTTTATTGCATATTATTTCTTTTTTATTTCTAGTTCTAGTTTGGGCATTGCAACAATTACCTTTTTACAGGCGCTGATACCAGTTTTTACAACAATATTTATGTTTGAACTTGGCAATAGTGTCACTTTTTATCAGATACTTGGTATTGCTGTTACAATTATTGGAACAGTTATTATAAGCAAAAGCGTATGATTTTTACCTCATTGTTTTGTAAACCTTTTCCACTTCTTTTGCTATTGATTCCCATGAATAAAAATTTTCAACTTTTTTTCTATTTGCAATTGATATTGCTTTTGCTAAATTTTCATCGTTGAGTATTAACTCAACTTTTTCTTTTATAAAGGATATTATTTGATTTTCATCAAGCTTGCTATAAAAAATAAATCCGTTTTCTGGTGAAACAACAGAAGAGGATACATCAGAACATATTACCGGAAGGCCACATGACATTGCTTCTATTATTGCCATGCTCAACCCCTCACTTCTGCTAGGATGTAGAAATATCATACTGGAAGATAATATTTCAATCATTTTTAATTCATCAATTTCACCGGTAAAAATAGCATCTGGTATTAGGCTTTTTAAATAAGATAGGTATTCTTTATCTTTAACAGGACCAATAACCACTACATTTACATTTGTGCCTTTAAGTGCTTTGAAAGCTGTATGTATATCTTTTCTAGGTGAAACTTCCCCTATTAAAACAATCGTTTTGTTTTTTGTGCTTGACGGTTTATATATATGAACATCTACTCCGTTGGGAATGACGTGTATTTTTTCATAACCTCCCATTTTTTTCTTGATTTCTTCAGTGAGGGAAATGACTTCTTTTGCGTATTTTATATTATGTTTTTCTACGTTTAGTCCATAGGCATCCCTTATTGAATGTACACCACTCCAATGCCTTGAGTGAGAAGTATACACAAACTTGTATCCCAATAGAGAATAAACCAATCCTGTAGGTGCAGTATGCAAGTGCAATACATCGTAATCAATTTTTTTAGCTTCTCTAGTGCTAAGAAGAGCAAATCTGTATTCATCTAAGCTATTTCTGGCGATGGTATTATTGACTATATAAACTTCATGCCCCAACGAACGCATTGCCTTTGATAGATTCCATATATGCTTTTCAACTGCACCATATCCTTTGGGAGGTATAGGATAACGCCCACTTCCTATGTACAATACCTTTATTTTTAACACCTCGGCAAATATAAGCAATTACCATTATTCATTCCTTTGCTAATTAACTTTTGAAGATAATATCCTATTTATTTAAAATGTTTATAGAATATTTACCTATCAATAGAAATTTGGTGGTATACTCTTCATTTCTTACCACATACTTCTTTTTCATAAAATTGTATTTACATTTTATAAAAATTTTATATAAAGGGTTGTTGTTCATGTGCGATTACATGCCCATGTTATAAGTGCTTTGGTAGTCCATAGAACCTGTTATCATTAGCTGTCTGTTCACTAAATCCTGCATGTTGAATTGCATGTCAATATCTATGTAAGAAACCATACCACCCTGTATGTTTAATGTGCTGTTTGATGTAGAGTTTAATGGAACTTTTATTGTTGTGTTAGTAAGAGAGATATTTCCATTCATAGACATTTTCCCCATAGGTGTTTGGATAGAGGCATTGACACTTGCATTGGATAAGAATATTTCCATATATTTGTATGCACCAGAAGGTATCTGCCCGTTCCATATTACTGTAGAATTGGCTATGCCTTTGTATTTTGTGATGTTTACAACAATTGCCAAATTCTTTTCTACAATAGGGGCTCCATTCTTGGGTATGAAGATTATTTCATTGATGCCTATGTATATGTATATATGCCCTGTTACATTGGCTGGCATTGCGTCATGCACACCTATGCTTGCAAACGAGGCACTCATAGGCATCGAATACGTACTGTCAATCCTTCCTGCAACAGATATCATATGGCTTTGTTCCATGTACGTGGGGTTACTGGTAATATCAATATCTACCACATTTGCACTGCTTGCATTAACATTGAAATTGCCGACCACTTTTACATATGTTGCATTAGATGGCACTGTTAGATTAATATTGCCCATAGGTGTCTGGATTGATGCATTCTTTATACCCAACCATACAGCCGTATATTTGCCAGTTGATAGGTTTCCGAAAGCTATTGAACCTTTCTGCAGATTAGGAGATGTAATTGAGGTAATGTCAATAACCTGGGTTCTTACAGATATGTTATACCATCTATTACCTGCAGTATTTGCCTTATGAACCATTACTACATTGAAGGATATGTACAATGAAAATGTGCCAATTACATCTGGCTTTTTGTCGTGTACTGCAACTACTAGAGATCCAGTAGAACCAGATGAGCTGCTTGTGGAGGAATTTGATTTTACCAGGTAAAAGTATCCTACAACTGCACCGAGTAATATTACCACAATAACTACTATAGCTAAAATTGATTTGTTATTCATCTTGTGTTCACCTATATATATTTTAGGGATTTGGCTATATATAAGGATTGTGGTAAGATGTTTCTTTCTTTTTACAAAAATTTAGATTCAAGGTGTTGTTTTTACTGGCACTAATGTATCAAATCCGTGTTCTATGCAAAAATCTGCTTCCAAAGTTTGATTGAAAAAAGCGATTTGTCCGCATACCTTACACACGAAATATATTTCTTCATTTTCCATATTGTCACCCCTTTATTTTTTTATTAAAATCCTTTAGATTGATTCTGTAATCATTGGTTTCTTTTACATTTTTTAGCAATTCTTTGAGCTGGGTATTTAACCCCTTTAAATTATTTATTTCATTTGGCAAAACATTGGTAAGCCAGTAAGTAAAAGATGCTAACAATATTTCATCGGGGGTATTAAATAAACCAGATGCCAGAATGTCCTCTATGTTGGAATATAATGTTAATGGAACTTTTAGAATAATTTTTTGTGAATACGGGTCATTGCTTTTAATTTCAGAATAATCTTTTATTATTAATCTTATCATTTCAGATAAATTATCTATTTCATTGTCTGCCATTAACTTCTGCAACGCTTCTAATTCTTCATCTGTAAAGCGAATTGATATTATATTGCTTTTTTTTGTCATTGTAATACATATAACATACAATTTTCTATTTAAACATTTTTGATGTAATACATAAGAATACAATTGAAAAAAAATACTTTTAGTTGGTGAACAACAGCTGTATATAGTGCAAAATAACCTAATAATGAAGTGAAAACATTTTTATAATGTATTTGTATATTCTTTCTATTGTAATGGGCCCATAGCTTAGCATGGTGGAGCGCTTGGCTGATAACCAGGAGGTCATGAGTTCAAATCTCATTGGGCCCACTCTGGACTTTGCGGTTGTTGTTTTGAATTATGGTTCACTGTAGGATTTAGAGGAATTTTAATGTTAAAAAGTATAAAATGGAAAATACGAGAACACAAAGACCTAGTAACTATGGGTATATCTCATAGTTATATACTGGATTTTTTAAAAAAGGATTACCGTTTAAAGTTGTATAAAATATGGCAAAATGCTCCTAAAGATTTTGCAAAAAATAAGGGATTTGTATTTTCTGATGACACACCAGCAGGTGCATTAAGAGAGATTTATGTTAACAATATTTACGAACATAGGGATTTTGTCCCTAGGGAAGGGGATGTAGTTATAGACGTTGGTGCTTATTACGGGGATTCTTCTATTTACTGGGCTAAAAAATATAAATGTATTGTGTATGCATATGAACCTTTGCCAGATGTGTATAACATTTTTTTAAAAAATATTAAATTAAACAATTTAGAGGATAAAATCATAGCATATAATGTAGCCTTGGGTAAAGGTGATAAGGTAAGTTTTGATAGAGAAACAAACATGATGACTAAGAACATCAATGGGGATTTTATAGAAACAAAAAAATTAGATGATTTTTCATTCCCTGCGTTGAATTTATTGAAAATTGATACAGAAGGTTTTGAGTTGGATGTTTTGCAAGGTGCTATGAGCACAATTAACAAATTCAAGCCAAAAATCATTTTAGAAGTTCATTCTAAAAAATTGAAAAAGGATTGTATAAACGTACTGAAACCGCTTGGATACAATAAAATAATTTATGGAAGGAAGGAAAAAAATGACAAAATGGATTTGGTTCAGAATCTATTCATGTCGATTAAATGAAATAGTACATGTTTTCAAAAAATTAAAAGTTTAATTTTTATGGAATTATTGTATTTTTACATACTGGACATTGTATCGGAACCCCTTTGTATGTAGATTGGACTGATATTGTATTGCCACATACATTGCATCGGGTTTGTAGATATGTAACGGGAATTTGTGGAGCATTGCCAGGATTGTTCATCATGTTTGGCTGTGTTAAAGTTGGCAGGATATTGGGTTGTTGAACATAACTTTGCTGAAATGATAGATTTTGAGGGGGCATTTGAGGGGCATTTCCACTTATTTGTGGGGCATTTTGGTTAATAGGTTGCCCATTTACCCCTATAGCCGTCTTTTTCTTTCTCCTGTACAATAATGGCATTATAATAATCAATGCTATTATAACCACTACAACCGCTAATATTATATATGCCATTGTATTGAGGGATGAAGACTGGGAGTACCCATAGATTGAAAAAGGAGTCATTGCTTCTTTATTGGCAATGTATGAATTTACCGTTGAATTTGTGGTATTGTTTGATGTAACATTGTTAGATGATGTTGATGTTGATCCAAATATTGATACTGTCTGAGAGTTTTCGTATTTGGATATCGTTGCAATACTATTGGAGGAATAAAAATTAGTCGCTGGATCATATGTAGAATATACCATTCTTGTGTTAGGTATAGATCCACGAGTAGAATACATATCTTGCATACCAATTTGATTTATATCTATTAGATAAATGCTTTCTATAATTGCAGGATGTTCAACTGAATTACCTTTGATTTTTATTATTGCATTTATGTAAGCATTGGTCAATATATGTATGCTAATGGTTTTGTTAAGATTATAACCGATAGAATGATAGGACAAAATCCCAGAGGATTGCATGTTCAATGATATAGACCCGTTCAGGTATCCACTGTAATTACCTATAACAAGTTTAGATATGTAGGAATAGGAAGATGGCATTGTTGGCAAGAAAGGCATTATGTTTGTATATTTTACGTTAAGGTACATCTGAAAATTGGAAGAAATATTTAAGCTTGCAGTGCCTTTTCCTGTTTTATTGGTTAACCCTACAAACATGTCGTTTATATAATCCCCACTAGAAGTTATTGTGATATTTTTTATTCCGTACCCAGAAAATGGCTGTGTGTTGGTGCTATTGACTTTAACCATTGAGATGTATCCACCATAATTGATGTTTACTAAGGAATATACAACTAAACTTACTTTTTCGGTAGTATTAGATGCATATAGGTTATACATAATTAGCCTGTACATACCTCCTTTGAAATAAAATAAGTAGGTATTGTTAGCAGTCCCAAGGTATTGTAAATAATACATTTGGGAGAAGCCTAGTTTATATGAATAAGATATGGATATTTTGGTACCGTTTGCACTTGATTGAGTATACAGTTCTTGAATATATTTTTGCATATATGAGCTCATATTAGATGTGTAGCTATATCCCCATGTTTCACCTTTGTACCAGGTAGTAGACGCATAGCTTTTTTTTGTATTGGATGCATGTACGTTTGATGGCAACAATACTAATACAAAAGACAATATAACAAAAAATACCAGTATACTGTTTATAGTTTTGTTCATTATTTTCACCGTTTAAGGTATATTTTCATATATATTTAATCGTTTTCAAATTCAATATAACAATTAAAATATATAACCTAATAAATAATTCAAACATTAAAAAGATATTTATTGTTTGTAATCATACTCAGATATGGTGAAATTATGAAAATTGCATTACCATTGAAAAATGATAACAAACTAGATAGTGAGGTCTCTGAACATTTTGGGCATGCCTCTTTTTTTGGTTTTGTAGAGGTAAATAATGGCAAAATTACAAACGTAGAGATTATTAAAAATGAGTTTGAAAATCATTCGCCAGGAGATTTGCCTTCATTGATAAAGAAAAAAAATGCGGATGTTTTATTGGCTTATGGAATGGGTGAGAGGGCAATACAATTTTTCGAGGAATACAACATAAAAGTAATAACAGGAGTCAGTGGTTCCATCAAAGAAGTTGTTGACAAATATTTAAAGGGAGACCTTGAGGTTGATAATTCCTGGGAAGACAATGAAGAATTCCATCACCACCATGATTAATTTGGTTTCATAACTTTTTACTTTTTTTATGTGACTTAATAGAATAAATTAGATGATGTAGGATTATAATTTTTGAAATAAAGATGATAAATATATTGGTATTATAAAACTGTTGTAGTCTTATATGAAAAAGGCCTACGAAAACTCCCTTGAGTTAGATGCATATTGTAGGCATTCCTCTAATCTTTGAAATGATAGCATACTTTGAATATCATGGAAAATAGAAGGTAATAATTTTTATATTTCTATGGTATTACCTACTTTTAATATTTTAGGTGGGTAAAATGGTAAAATTGCTTGAATTTGAAGGTAAGGAAATTTTCAAAAAGTACGGTATAAAAGTACCATCTGGTTTTGTTGTAAAATCAAAGGATGATGTATTAAAAAATAGCAACTTGTTTGTGCCTCCTATGGTGGTAAAAGCACAGGTTTTGGTAGGTGGACGTGGCAAACGGGGAGGCATAAGAAAAGTGGAAAGTATAGATGATGCTGCCAAATCAATTGATATAATAAAAACAATTGATTTCGATGGGTATAGAGCAGAATCGTTCCTTTTGGAAAAGGCCGTATCAGTTAAGAAGGAATTGTACATTAGCATTACATTGGACAGAAGCCATAGGGATGCCATTCTTATGTCTTCTGCTGATGGAGGGATGGATATTGAATCCATACAAGATGAGAAAATATTCAAATACAACCTTAACAGTTTTGTAGGTATTCCTGAATACGTTAAAAGGGATCTGTTTAGAAAACTTGGTTTAGAGCCGAAGTATCAAAAAGAGTTTAATTCTATATTAAGTAGCTTATGGAAGATTTACAAGGAAGAAGATGCCGAACTTGTAGAAATCAATCCATTGGGAATAACAGAGGAAGGGATTGTTGCAATGGATTCCAAGGTTATTATTGAAGATGACGCGCTTTTCAGGCACAGTACAGTTGAAAAAATTGATTCTACCTTAGACCCATTGGAAGCTAAAGCAAAAGAAAAAGGTATTGCCTTTGTCAAATTGGATGGGGACATAGGGGTTATAGCAAATGGTGCAGGATTGACAATGGCAACTTTGGATGCCTTGAATTACATGCAAGGAAAAGCAGGAGTATTCCTTGACCTTGGTGGAACTGATGACCCTGATAAAGTATCAGAAGCGTTCCTTTTGATGACTGATGCTAAACCCAAAGTAGTATTCATAAATATTTTTGGTGGAGTAACTAGATGTGATACTGTTGCACTTGGGCTTGTTGAAGCATTTAAGAAGGTAAAGCCCACCTTCCCAATAGTAGTGAGAATAAGAGGATTTAGAGAGGAAGAGGGCAGAAAAATAATGAAAGATAATGGATATGACTCATACTTGACTTTGATGGATGCCATAAAGGCGGTTGTAGATTTGGAGAAAAAAAGGTGATAATATGACGATACTTCTTAGTAAAGATACAAAGGTTGTAGTGCAGGGTATTACGGGACACCAGGGAATGTTTCATACAAAGGCCATGAAGGAATTTGGAACAAATATTGTAGGTGGTGTTACTCCTGGTAAGAAAGGACAGGTTATAGAAGGTGTGCCAGTATATGATGACGTGAAATCTGTTGTGGAAGAGAAGGGTGCTAACAGTTCAATTATATTTGTTCCTGCTCCTTTCGCAAAGGATGCTGCTATTGAGGCTATTGATGCAGGCATAAAAGTAATCGTTATCATTACTGAACATATACCTTTTCACGATATGGTTGATGTGGTTCATTATGCAAGATACCATAATGCAACTATCATAGGACCAAATTGCCCAGGAATTGTTTCTCCTGGATATTCTAAGATAGGCATTATGCCTAATATAATTTTCAAAAAGGGGAATGTTGCCGTTTTATCTAGGAGTGGAACGCTTACCTATGAAATAGTCAATGCAATAACAGAAAGTGGTTACGGGGAAAGCGTCGCGATAGGTATAGGTGGTGACCCAGTAATTGGTTCTACCTATTTAGACCTTTTACCTTTGCTTGAGAAAGATCGCCAGACAGAGTACATTGTGCTGGTGGGTGAGATTGGCGGCACTGCGGAAGAAGAAGCTGCTGAATATATCTCTAAGCACGTAAAAAAGCCAGTAATAGGATATATTGTAGGAAGGACAGCACCTAAGGGCAAGAGGATGGGGCATGCTGGTGCCATAATAACAAGAGGAAGGGGTACAGCAGATAGCAAAGTGAAGGCATTTGAAAGTGCTGGTATAAAAGTAGCTAACTTGCCCCACGACATACCTGTTTTGTTGAAGGAAATAGCTAAACACTAACCTTTTCAAATATTTTATATACTATTATTTTGATACATTATCATGAGCTCAAATGGCAATCTGCCGCCTAATTTGGATAATATTCTGGCACAGATTAACAACAGATTGCTTGTAGAACCCAATAATGTAAGGTTGTTGGTAGATAAAGCAAGGATGTTATCTTTTTTAAACAAATTGGACGAGGCTTTGGATATTTTAAACAGAGCCTCTCAGATAGACCCTTCTGTAAAAGATACTTGGTATTTAATGGCAGAAATTTTGAACAAAATGGGTAGAACAGAGGCTGCAAAAATAGCTTTGCAACGTGCGAGTGCAAATACAACCATTCCAGTACAACAAACAAAAAAAATAATATACCAGTGCCCTACCTGTGGAGGGGTAGTACCGCCAAATAGCAATAGATGCCCCCAATGTGGATTGCCCATTGTTAATAACATCAATGAGCTTCCTCCTGGTACTGTAGGGATTTTCAGAAGCGCTTTGAAAAAAATTGTTATTGATTCCACCAATGAACAGGGGACTTTTTCAATGCCTGAGACAATAAGTGTTCTTCCAAAAGAAGGGGGATATATAGGGGTTATTGCTACAGAAGAAAACACATCTAGGAAATTATACAAAAATACATATGGAATTCCTTTAAAAACAAAGTACAACAAAAAATTTTATTATTTCCCATTTATAACAATGGCCGTTGTAGTCCTTATTGTTATTGTTATGAAATTTTTAATTTGAAAGGAAAATATTTATCATCCTTCACGTAGATAGTGTTAATAGCCTCTGTTTAACAATAAACTGGCATCTATCAACCTGTATAGATAACTCTAAGTTTAATAAAATCCGATTTTACATATGAAGGTTGTATCCAAAAAGTTTAAGCATCAAAAAGGAGATAACTTCCAAAGGTGTTTGTTAATATTATTAACAAAAATTATAAACTGGTTGATTATGGTTAATTTAAGTTTGGAAAATAGTAAAACAGAAAAATGGTGTTGCTAAGATGAGTAATAATCACAACCTAAACGCAGTTGTTGGAACAAGATTTTTTATGTATGCCTTGGTTGCTGTTATTTTAATAATGTCTTTCTTTTTAAAAAATGTGTATATTGTTATTTTTTCTGCTTTGCCATTATTTTTCATTTATTTTTTAAGAGATCCTGAAAGAAAAATTGCAGGAGGAATTGTTTCTCCAGCAGATGGCCGTGTCGACATAATAAAACATTATGATGACGGTGTTTTTGTATCGATATTCATGAATGTTTACGATGTACATATCAACAGGTCACCAGTGGATGGAACTATTGTTTCCATCCAACGGATGCATGGTATACACAAACCTGCTTACGGGGATATAGAAAAAAATGAAAAAGTGAAATATGGAATTTCGACACCATATAGTATGGTAGATGTAGAAGAGATCGTTGGAATTTTTGCAAGGCGTATTATTCCTTTTGTAAAAGAGGGGCATATTAACAAAGGGGATAAAATAGGGATAATCATGTTCGGTTCTAGGGTAAATGTTTATATTCATAGTAAAAATGTTGTTGTAGAAGTTAAAAAAGGGCAGAAAGTAAAAGCTGCCTCAACGAGTATTGCAAGGTGGATCGATGAACATTAAAAGGATAATACCAGATATATTTACATTACTCAACGGGGGGCTTGGAATAGCGGCTTTGTATTACATATTCGCTGGGAATCTTCTTTTTGCCTCTTTTTTGGTGCTTTCTGCAGGTGGTTTTGATGGATTGGATGGGTTCTTTGCACGTAGGCTTAATACGTTCAGCAAATACGGTTCACTCTACGATTCTATTTCAGATTCTGTTTCATTTGTCATAGCTCCATCAATGATGGTCATGGTATTTTTTTCAGGATATACTCTGGATTCATCTGTTAAATTTTACATTTCATTTTTCTTGGCTGCACTTGTATTTGCAGCAGGTATTGCTAGATTAACAAAATTCACAGTGAAAAGTTCTTCCTTGCCTTACTTTGAAGGAGTGCCGACACCTTTTGTTGCCATTACAATTATTACTGCAATTTTTATCTCTCATTTTGTAGAGTATTATCAGTACAATTGGTTTATAGGTATATTGATTGGATACATTGCAATAGCAATGATCCTTCCTATTAAATACCCTAAAGCCAAGAATTCAAAAGTATCGTTTTTTTTAGGGATGGTTATAGGAATTAGTATTGTCATAGCCATTGTATTGAAATTGCTTTCGCCTTTCATTTCTTACAATATGGTGCCTCTAGAAATTTCCTTTTCATTCTTTTCAATGGCCTGTATATTTGGATATATTTTTATGCCATGTTACATAAAATATAAAAATTAAGTCAGTACTTTTGGTAAATCATTTGTTTCATAGGCCCTTTTTATTTCAAGTGCAATCCTTCTTCCTGTACTCATTTCTTTTCTATGCAGGCCATTTCCATAGGGATGCCCCATTGCCATATGTATGTTTGTCCCACCACCTATTCTAGGTGAAAAATCGTACATGTAGGGGTTTAAGTCTTTATCTAAAATCGTCTGTATTGTAAATGGACCAATCATTCCTTTTGTAAAATGTTTTTTAGAAAATTCCACTATTTTTTCACCCATAGAAAAGATCTTATCTAGAGATGATTCTCTCAGTGTGGATGAAGCATGCCCTATTACTGTATATTCTGGAATTTGATACTTTTTTGGCAGTAATATTTGCTCTATCGCAGGCAATCTTACAAAACCATCTAGAGAGGTTTCGAACCTCCAGTCTATACCTAATAATTCCAGTTCATTATCAAGAGGAGACCAGAAAAAATCAAAATTAAAAACAGGGCCTATAACGTATTCTTCTATCCGTGCCTTTTTTAAATCCTCCATTTTTATAACATTTGATTTAAGCAATTGATTGCTTTTTTCTTTGTATTCCTTATATGAAGAACATGTAAAAAATCCCCTTTCAAGCCTTTTAACTGCATGTGGTAATTTGACTATTACAAGCCTATCTATGTCCTTTGGGTCTTTATATTCTTTAGGGGTATTTATTCCAGCTTTTTCGGCCATCCAGTAATAATTTTTTTCCATAGTCCTTTCTTCTATGTATAGCATATCTCTGGACCCAAATATGGGAAACATCAATTTTTTTTCTACATCTACAACATCAATGTAAGATGTTAAAGATCTGTTAGGAACCATTATGACATTTCTTTTTAACATTGATTCTTGAAATCCAGGATTTAATATTTCAGAAAACTTATTTAATGTTATGACTTCATTTATAAAACCCTTTTCAATGCCTTTGTATTTTCTGTAATAAAAATATTTGGTATACAGCAACTCCCTACCTTTCTCTGCTAAAACCAAATTTTTCAGGCCTTCGGTATATGCACCTTCGCATACATCCAATGCAGAGTGAGATCCTATTACAGCTATAACAGGCGTTGACAACACTCTTTCATAAACTTTATTTTTTGTCATGGTAAAACATAAAAATTAAAAATTAAAGATTTACTTTACAACGTAGTATCCTGCAGCCTTTTCTCTTACTTTCCTTTTAACAAACCCTTTGGTTTGAAGTTCCTGCAAAGAGTTCATTACCATTGTTTTTGGCAATTTGCTTAATGTTGTTATCCTTTCTGCTGTTGCCATCTTCTCTTCGCCTGTCATCCCAGCTTCTTTCATTATTTTGTATATTTTTTCTGCGTTAGATGAAATACCTAGATCTGCCATATGATCACCTTTACTACCCTGCTTATTTGAATATATATATATAAATTTAACTCAAAAATTGATATAATATTTTTAGTATCATTACACATTTAAAATTTAGAAATGATTTTTGCATATACCCTAAAGTGTTTGATATAGAGGGGCTTTAGAGCACATTGTGCAGATATCATTTAGATGATACTTTAATTATACTTTTACACTTACTAATGTTTGTGTATTTTTTATTCCATCTATTTCTCTAATTTGTTTCAGTACTATATCCAACCCTTCGTTTATTGTGTCTGCCTCTATTTTGACTATTATGTCAAATTGACCAGTTACCGCATTAACATCTTTTATATTTGGCAATCCTTTCAAAGCGGACATAACTGAACTCAAAAACCCTTTTTCTGTTTCTACTAGCACAAACAAAACTTCTTTATTTTTATCTTTTTTCATAATCTCACCCCTTATATGATTTCATCAACTTCTCTTTCCAGCAATGTAAGTTGAGAGTTATCAAATGTAGATGCGTATATCGGAATAATAAGAATGGAATTGCTTATGGCAACTTGGTCTTTGATTGATTGTATTAATTTCAGTATTGTAAGGAAATTATTGTTTGTAATTAGGTATTCAATTCCGTCTAGCAATATAATACCCGGACCTTTTTCCAGAAATTTGTCCATCACAAGGTTTAGTTTTTCTAGATCTTTGGGCCTTATAGAATTGTCTTTTCCAACATTTGTTAGCCATATAATTTCAGCTTTTTTTATTCCATAATTTTTTATAACCTTATCTGGCAGATCTCTGGTTATGCACAATCCTCTTGTACCTGCATTGTTATAACGTACGAAAAGTTCATATGCCTTTCTTGGTTTGTCCTCTTTTATTAAATATGTACTACCTTGCTTGAGAATAGAGGTTTCTTCTTTGAATTCTATCTTTAATATTTTGCTTATGTTTGTGTCCGATACACCTATTTTTGCCAATACTTCTTTTGTTGTATGTACTAAAAGGTCAGTCGATACTATGCCATTATTGAATAATTTGCTTATTTCATCGTCTGTCAATGTTGGATATTGACTCAATGCCTCTTTTTTAAACGAAAACAACTGGGAGTTATAGGTTTCTATATTGGTTTTGCAATAGGGGCAATTTATTGTACCTATGGGTATTGCATTACCACATTTGGGGCATTTGGTTATATTTTTGTTGGCATTTACTGCATATTCTATAATTTTGTTTGCAAAAGACCTCGAAATACCAGGGATATTGATCAATTCCTCTACAGATGCATTCCTCAATTTTTCAATTGAAGTAAATCCATAATTTATGAGCAATTTAGCTTTTTCAGGAGTTACACCCGGTATTTGCAAAAATTCAGATATTGCCTTTTCCATATATATGGGGAATATACCTAGAACCACTTTAGTATTATTTATTTCCCATTCTACTACATAGTCACCTGAAACCTGTGCAGTAACAAAGTTAATGTTTCTAGCGTTAATCTTATCTTTTATTTCATCTATTTTCGATTCAATGCTTTCTTGAATATTATTTTCTGTTTTTATGTATATATCAATTAAATCGTTAGGGGTTAGATTAAGGTCTTTCCTCATTGATTGGATCTTCCGTTTTATTTCTTCTTTCAAATATTCTATTTTATCGTTTTCATCTGTTGTAGAATCTATAAAAATTTCATTTCCCCAAAAATCAAGAGAAATCCAATTGGGGGGTACTTTATATCTGAAAGATATCATGTCAGGGGTAATGCGTACAAGATTCCCTTCGATTCCTAGCATATAAACCCCTTTTTTTATACCTTCCAGTATTTTTTTAGGTGATTGATATTTCAGCATCATACCTATTTTTGGTGCCCATTGCCTATAAACTTTGTTTATCACATTTGGATTAGGAATAACTTCTGTTTCCAATTCGTCCCATTCATCTTCTTTATACAATACATCCACTTTTTTTGTATTGGTTAAATATGCAATAATATTGGATAGTTCCTGTATATCATTAACATAACTTTGTTCCTTCATCCTTATAACCATTCTTTTTACAGGCCATTTATAGGGCCTGTTTAATAGTTTCTTGTTTTTATTTATATAAGAAATGAGTCTGAATACCATATTTATATTGGCTTCTACCTTTTTGTTAATCATTGATTCATCTACAGATGGAAAAGTGCTTGCACTTGCACTTTCTTTTTCATTGGATGTTAGTGAATATATTTTTTCTGCCAATGAAGGGGCAATAGGCAATAATATTTGGGATAACGTAACAATAATTTTGTGCAAAATTTCACATACGCCTGAATATACATCATCATTAATCGAATCTATACTTCCTTTGAGGATTTTTATATATTTTTTGCTTAATGTATTTTTTATGAATTTTTCTAATGATGATATTACACGATAAAATTCATATTCTGAATAATTTTTAAGTATTTCCATTTTAAATTGTTCAAATTCACTCAAAATCCATAGGTCTTCCTTCCTGAGATTATCTTTAATGGCATTGATAGATTTTTTACCGGGGGAATATTCCCTTTTTTCAAGTAAAATTCCATAAAATCTAACGACGTTCCACAAACTATTAATAACCTTTTTCGTGTTTTCAAATTGGGATTCCTGGATGAACGTATTTGCATTGAACTTTATGTTTTTAAGTAAGGTATATCTAAAATTATCGTATCCATATTTGCTTATTACATCCATATAATGCACATTTTCGTTTCCGTTTTTTATTTTAATTTTATCATATCCTATGAACACATTAATGGGGCATTCATCGCTGAGCATAAGAGAAGTTGTAATCATATCAGAATGCCATTTCCTGAAAACAGGTTCGGCAATTATTCGGATATCATTTTGTTTCCATGACTCTTGAACTTTCATTAAGGGATCATTTTCCAATAAATAATGATGAATTGCATTTACAAAATCCATGCTGATCATATAACCCATGTGATGCATTTCAGAACCACATTTAGGGCATCTGTAAATTTGCATAGGTATAGATTCTAAATTTGTTTGTGTATTGCTACGGTTTATAGATTCTTGGGACTCATTTGTATTGCTTAATAACTTTATTTCTTTGCATGAAGTGCATTCCCATGCAGGGAAAGGGATTCCGAAAAGCTGGTTAGTTGTTATTCCCCAATAAGTATTTTTGTACAGCGTTTCCTCTATTTTAGAACGGTCCTCTGAATGAAAAGATATATAAGGCAAAACAGACTGCATGCGTTTTTCAATATCATTTTTTATAACGTAAAAACCTTTGCTTTTTTTGAAAATGATTGGTTTGCCACATTTTTTGCATTTCATTATATTTTTCATGCGTTCATTTTGGGATAATACAACATTTTTTTCCATGAGGTCTTTTAATATCAATGGTTCTGCATTGTATACGGAATAACCAGCATACTTATTTACTGTATCAGTTATATATGTACCATCTTCTTTTATGAAATCTATATCATCCAATTTATTTTCATCTTTAATTTGTTCATCAACAATACCCATATTGGGTATTACGGGGACTATACCGGTGTAAACGTCAACTACATTATTACTGGTAATTATCGTGTTAACACCTTTTTGGCTGTTTTCATAATAAGGGATTTCTGAATGCAGGGGATGTATGTATTCCATCCCATTCAACTCACTGCCTTTAAATTCTTTTTCAGTTTTATATACCTGTAAATCTAGTTCGTGAACTAATTGTTGAACATAATCTTTTTGTATGATAATGGATTCTGATTTGTTATTAAGTCCAACAGGATAACTTAGCTTCACATATGTTTTATCCGGATTAACTGCAATATTTACCATATTTGGAAGTTGCCAGATTTTATCAATGTATAATGCCACATATTCTGTTTGGCTGGATTTAAGGTTTACCCTTATAATATAATATTTTTCTCTGGTGTTTTCAATATAATAATCGTTGTCTGGAACAGCAGTTTTACATTCAAAGCACCATGGAACAACATGTGAATCGTATACAATTTTACCTCTACCATATAAAATTTTTATAATCTCCCATATTTTATTTATTATATTTAATGAAAAAATATCCACTTGCCTATCCCATTCCATCCATATAGCAGATTTGTTCAAAAAGGAGATCATATCCTTTTGGGACTCCATTAAAAGTTCCTGCCCTTTTTTGTAAAAATTTATTCTATCTTCTATATTGGAGTAATTTATGTTTTTATTTTGGCTTAAAAGTAATATGCTTTTGATTAAAAATGATGTACTGAAACTCGGTTGATATGCAATAGATACGCTATCCCCGTTTAATAAATGAAACTTAGCAATAGCATCTAAAAAGAATTTATTTGTTAATATTTCTATATCTCTCTGGTTTGTTGGGTAAGGGACATTGAATATTTTGACTTTCCTTTTTCCAGTATAATAACGTTCCGTAAATATTTTGAAATAATTATTGACCCAAAACTCATTGTACTCAGATTCTGTTTTAATTGGGTCATACTTGATAGGCAATAAATTTAACATTTATACACCTCAAGGTTAGTTAGAACAATCATAATAAATCCTACTTATAATGTAATAAACTATGTATTACTTATTTTTTATTTATTTTATGAGTATTAGTAACAAAGTCAAATTTTTGTATATTTTTAAGTGTATTGACTGACTTAATTTGGTACTTCTGCTATTTTATTGCCAACAATTTTTTCAAAAATGTACTTTTCGATGAAAAATTATATTACATATCAAACTTTACGAAAGTTTACAATGCCAAAAGACAATATGCAAAAAAGATATGATTTTTTAAGCACGTTTTATTCTTCCATGGATACCTTTCCTTTGCTTAGCAATAAAGAATATTTTTGGAGAAAAGAAATTATAAAAAAAATCTTAATATACAATCCTAAAAATATATTAGAGATTGGGACTGGTCCAGGCATGATGATCAGCATAGGTACAAAGATCAGCAACAATGTAAAATTTATTGGAATTGACGTTTCAATGAAAATGCTGAGAATTGCAAAAAAAAGAACCACTGCAGATTATATACAAGCGTCTGGATATAGATTGCCCTTTAGGGACAGATCCATAGATTCGATTATCTTTGCCTTTACATTAACTACAGTTCCAGAAACTGGTTTGTTGGTAAAAGAATCAGATCGTGTTTTGAAAAAAGGAGGGATTATTGGGATTATTGATGGTAAAAAACCAGATAATAAATTCATGAGAACTTTTTTTTACTTGCTAGATGGTGTAGCCATTTTAGCAGGCAATACTCATTTTGAAAGAGATTCAATGCACTTATTTGAAAAGTATCAATATAAGCAAATTTTTTACAAATCCTTTTATTGGGGACTTACCTTCGTTACTCTTATTAAAAAAGATTCATGATAAACATAGGTTGGTTTCATATATCAATTTCCCATCTATAATAAAAGGAATTTGGGAAACGTGAAAATTAGTACCAGATGTAAAGGTCAGTACATTGTATGTTGAATCTAAGGTATGCAATTCTTTTAATGTTATTGCATAATTGTTTGCACTTAGTTGGGACAGCTCTGATTGGGGGTACAGATGAATTTCATTTGAAAATAGGGCTGAAGAGGACACTTTTACAAAATAATTGTCGATGCTTAATACCACAAAATTTTGTGTAAAGAGTATTTTGTATGATGCACCGTTTATAGTGGAGGGAAGGGTTATTCCTGTTCCGCTTCCATTAAAATAAAAGTTCAATGTTACATTGCCCTGTATAGATTCAATTGAATTTATTTTTTGGGCAATTGTATTGGATAATGTATTCAGTGCATATGTTGACAGGGTATTAGATTGGTATATATATGTTATTCCAAATACGGAAAAAATTATTATAAAAACCGTAATGGTAACCATGAATTTTGAATAAAACCAATCTAGCATCATATTGCACACCTATGTTTTGTATGTACCTATATTGACATAAACAATTCCGTTTTTAGATACCATTTTAGTCAGGATTATAACAATTGACGACCCAAAGGTAAAGGGGCTATATCCATTGCTTGTAGTATTTGTCATAGGAATATCAGTTGCACCGTTATTAACTTTGTAGTAATAAGCATGATTGTATATCTGGTAAACAATGAGATCAGAATCAATATTAGAAGGGTTATTTGAACCTATTATAACCTTTTGGGTATCTTTAGGCAATGTAACAGAAATTACTATGCTTGTGTTTAACCCTCCATTGAATACTTCTATCACAGTTGCCCCTATAGCATTTATCTGGCCAGATAATTGCTGGATTTGCTGTTGCTGTTCGTAGAATATAAAAAGATTGTACAACAGTGGCAAAACTATAGCTAATATGATAACTATAACCAGCAACTCAAATGGAATTGATTCAACCCCACGTTTTTTGTATAAGGATGTTTTTTTATGCAACCACTACCACCTCGTTATAGGCATATTCTAACCCCCCCGAATAAAATATTCCTGATGAGTAATAAGTTGCAACTACGTATATAATACCATTTGTTTGATGGTTTATTAGAATAGGTGTAACAGTAAAAGTAACAATACCATTAGAATTTGTCATTCCAATTTCATGTACACCGGTGCCATTCAACGAAACTTTCACATTGGGTAAAGGCAATGAATTTTTATTGTATGCTGTAACGGTTATTGTGCTTGTCGACGCAGGGATTTGGGTTGGGCTAACATTGATATAATACAGTTGGTTGCCATTCACAGATTTTAGAATGCCCATCCATATAACCAGAGATATCATTATAATTACCACTGACACCATCAGTAAAAGGGGCAGCCCTTCCAATCCATTTTTAGGTTTTTTAACTCTCATTTTTACCTTTACCTTTTAACATTATTATTAGACTATAAATATTTTTACCTGCGTTTATTATTTTTGTATTTATACATTATTGCCAAGGCTATAGCAATGACTATTACTACTATTATAACTATTAAATAAATATAATCCGTACTGCTTGATTGAGAAACAGAACCTGGATTTACAGGAGCATTTTGAGTCACATAAAATATTATGGATGTATTGTTTTTAATGTATCCAATATATGTAGGTTTTGTTACAGCATATCCATTTATTGGATGTATGGTTACATTTACAGTTGTGTTTATTATTTTATCTGAAAGTATAATTTCAGAAGTTATTGGGATCCACTTTAATATCCCTGTTTTACTGGATATATTGGCAACATATATCGCATTCATTATTGTGAATGTTACGTTACCGAATAAAGATTTATTTTTATAAACATATACATTTAAGAAATACTCTACGTATACAGAGGAATTGTATAGTGTCAAATTTCGAGAATCTAAAGAAGAATTTAATATGAACATTTTGGAATACCTCAACGTGGAATTATAGTGCGTATCATAAAAGGTAGTATTGGACATATACATCGTTGAGTAAACCAGATTTACATTTCCCGATAACCCCTTTAGAATTATTTTATTCCCATAAACCGTAGAATTTGTGGCAAAGATCGATGAGATATTGGCATAAATATATGTATTATTTGCATACATGTAACTTTCATATAAAGAAATACCATTCTGGTAAGATGAAAATTTGTCTCCATACACTGCCATAATAGAATTTGTAGAGAACACGCCTTTATATGTTTGGAAAGTACTGTTAATTATCTTTGCATTTACATTTTTCAAAATAACAGAATATAAATTTTTGGAATTCACGTTAAATATTGTTACATTGCTCGATAAGGAAACGATAGAGGCAGGAGAATAAGCGTTTATTGTTATGTTATACAGAGAAGAGGTAGTAATCAAAAAATTTTGCCCAATAGAAGAGGTCATGGTAATGGTCTCATTGCTGATTTTACTTGAAACAATTGCACCATTGCTCAATACTGTCTGGTTGTTATATTTGGATATTCCCTGGAAAAAACCAGAATAATCTGTGTTCAACAACATCTTTTTAAATGAAAATGGAATCATTGTTTTGACATAATTCCATGGCAATCCTCCTAGATATACATAAGAAGGGACATAATAACTATTTACACTACCATTGAAAATGTTCAGAACCGCAACAAAGGAGGAAAAAGGGGAAGAAAATTGAGAATTTACAGCATAGATAGCTTGGATATCGTTGCAAAAGCCAGAATATGATATGTTTATCATTGAATTAAATATAGATACTGCTTGGTCACTGCTTGTAAAAAGGTTATATGATATCGTTACATAAGCACTTTCAGATATGCGCATTGAGTTAGTTGAATTGTAAAAGATATTGTGTGATATATTACCAGAACTTATATAAAACATTGATATAAAATTGGAACTGTTTCCAAAAAAGTTGTTTTCAATATATGGTGTGTTGTTAGTAAGATACACAGTAGACTTGTTTAAAACATTATAATTTAAAGATATTTGACCATCTTTAGCCCAAATAAAGGTATTGTATAAGTAATCATGTGCATAAAGTATACTTGAATTATATGTAAAAATTTGTGTTATATTGATAAATTTAGAATTTTTCACTTCGATTGTCGAGTTTATTGCCTGTATATACAATCCATTGCCGTTTTGATTGATGCTTCCTGTTATTAGGGAATTTGTTATTATTAAAGTGGAATTGTATATGTAAATCTGATCATAATTAGTAGGGTTAGCATCAAGAGTTGCATTTGTTATTCTTGTGGTGGTATTGTTAAAATAAAGGTTTGTAAAGTTGGTCGTTACATTGCTTAAAGAAAAATTTTTATATGAATTGTTGCCTGTTGGTGGCAGATAATTGCCATATAAAGGGAACTCAGCTACAATTAAAAATATTACAAAAAATATTGAAAATGTAAAATAGTATGATCTGTGCATTATTCATCCCGTAACCTGTAAATAAGCAGTATTGCCATTACCTTCTGCGGACCACCCAGTTACACCGTTATTGTATTGTATCTCCCACCATACATAAGATACACCATTAAGAGATGCTTCTTCAGGACCTGCAACTACTGTGCCTATAGCGCCGTTTTGCTCCGTGGTAATTATGTTACCTGCAGGAGATGTAAGCACGTTCAGCCCACTTACAATTACCTGTACTTGAGAACCCACTGTAATTCCATATGCATCTGTATATCCATTGACTACTTGCAGGTACTGGGTATTGCCATTACCTTCTGCGGACCACCCAGTTACACCGTTATTGTATTGTATTTCCCACCATATATAGGATACACCGTTTAGGGATGCCTGTATAGGGCCATTAACAACGGAACCTAATGAACCGTACTGTTCCATTGTTATAACATCACCTGCAGGAGAACTCCTTACATTTAATTCCCCTACGATTACTTCTACATTGGACCCTACAGTAATTCCATATGCGCTTTGGGGAGAACTTGAAGAACCACTGCCAGATCCACCTGAAGAGGGTTGTGAATTTCCAGTAATATGTATAAATACTACCAATGTTGAGCTTGATGTTTCTGCCTCAGTTGCCCAGTTGACACCCCATGATGTGGATTGGGAAGCGTATTCACCCCCACCTCCTCCATAGCTATGCTGTGCAACTTCACCGTTACCTATGTAAAGAGTTGCATGAGAGTCACCAGAATATTCTACACCATTCCAGTAATATAGAATTACATCTCCTGGCTGTAGATCATTCACAGATGAAACTTTTTGACCAATTCCGTTTGACAGTAAATATTGTTCCAGACCAGCAACGTTAACTTCACCATAGCCCGGTGCATATGAATCCACACTATTTAAACTTGAGATTCCACCGGCAATCAACGCTTGGGATACGAAATGTGCACAATCACCCCCAACACTGTACAAATTATTCTGTGTCAGGCTCATCTGATTATTAGCATAACCATAACCAGAAGTATATGCTCCATTACCTGGGGGAGCGCCACTACCATATTCGTGCTCTGTATTGATAATATAGTTAGCGTAGCTTACGGCATTTCCTCCGTTATAACTACCACTGGATGGCTGGGATACTGGTTGGGATGATGATGTAACTATCAAAAAGGTACCTGTTGGACCGCTGGCAGCAGACCATCCACTCGTTGCACCCCATCCAGGCCCATTGTAATTGATATTCCACCACTGATATCCACCAGAATATACTGGACCGCTTTCTACTACACCTGTAGCTCCATAATCTTCACTTCCAATTATTGCATATTTTAATCCAGGACCACTTCTTACATTAAGAGATGGATTTGCAATTACCTTTACACCATCACCTACTGCGATAGGGGAGCCACCTGTAGTTCCTGTGCCACCACTTCCAGTTCCACTTCCGCTTCCACTACCTCCACCTTGGTTGTTACCCATTACTACAAGTGCCGCGTTTAAAGCAACAGCCAATTTCCAATCGTAGGATCCTTCTGTATATCCACCTGTGGAGGAATCATATGATGCATACATCATCATATGCCACACGTTGTCACCTACCCCTCCTGAATATTGATTTGCATAATACACATGACCTGCATTGTATGCAGCACCTATCAAGAATGGGTCACCATTATATTTTGAATAGTCTGGAGAAAGCCATCCTGCTGTAGCTTGATATATCGATGCCGCTGCACCATGATAAGTAACACCGTTGGAGTCTGTGAAAACACCAGTGTAACTACTTTCCTGCATTACGTTTCCACCACCTTGCCCACCACTTGATTCTACACACATTTCAGCTACAATAATAAGGGATGGAACATTATACTCAGATGATGCACCATTTATGTATGTTCCATAGGTGTTTATTGCATACTGTGCATCCTGCTCATATGAACTTAAAGAACCCTGTGATGAAGACTGGGGTGCACCGTTAAAATTATGCACTGGGTCATTCAACAAAAATTGGGAACCTGTAAATTCCCAGCTCATCCACGATGAGCTCATACCAGAACTTACACCACTGGCACCGTTATAATGAACCCAGCCGAATGGCTGTATATTGAGTGGAACTGGTGCTGCATTGGTTTTATACATTGCAGCGCCAAACGGAGTTAATACCATTGTTAGAAATGCAACCACAACCAGAGTTATAACATATCCCTTCATTCAATATTCACCTCAATTATCATCAATCTAAAAGAGGGTACAACAATATATTTATAGTTTAGGTGGTATATACCTTTTTTTTGATTAAAGATATACACATTAACGTATTTTATTTGAAAAAATTTAATAATAGATATGTATTGAAAGTTTTGCTGATATTAAAATATATTTTTTAGAGGATGCTTAAATGAAGAAAACATTAGTTTTTGGTTTGGATGGTGCTACCTTTACATTGCTTGAGCCTTTAATGAATTCAAATATTATGCCTTATTTGAAGTCATATGAAAAGGAGGGGGTAATCTCTATTCTTAAGGCTACTTTTCCACCCATTACAGTTCCTGGTTGGCTGTGCATATCATCTGGTATGGATCCTGGGTCTATGGGGATTTTTGATTTTTATGAATATGCACCTCCCCCTGCTTTGGGAAAGCCTAGCATTAAAAACATAAACAATAAAATGTTATGGGATTATTTCTCTAGGTGGGGATACAAGTCAGCAGTTATTAATTTTCCTTATTATCTGCCTTTTAAGTTGAAAGGTGTTTTTGTTGGTGGTATGCTTGTTAGTAAAGACAGGTATACCTACCCAGATAATTTCAGGGAAGATATCACCAAAAATATAGGGGACTATATGTTGGATTTGGATTTGGATAAGTTGGGAATAAAGGAACATGTGGATAAGGCAATACTAGGTGTACAGCAAAAAGTGAAATTGGCCAAGTATATTATAAATAAAGACCACCCGCAATTTTTATTTGTTATCTTTACTGAAACAGATCGATTGCAACATAGATTATGGCAGTATATGGATAAATCATATCCTAAAAAAGAGGATGTTGGAAATCCAGAAGAGATTTATCCATTTTGGAAAATATTGGATGAATCAATGAGAGAAATTGAAAAATCCTTTTTTGGAAACGATTCTGGAAATACTTTTATTGTATCAGACCATGGCTCTGGACCAATATACAAAACTTTTTACATGAATGAATGGCTCTTGCAAAATGGATATATTAAATTGAAAATAAAGGAAAATAAATCCTCTAAAATGAAACAATATATTCACAAAGTAGCAAGAAACAGCAAATTGTTCAACAAGATATTTACTCAGGCTAAAGGGGGCAGGTTATTTAAATCCCTTGAATCTTTGGCACAGAAAACCAACTTTGAAACCAATTTTGCAGATTTGCAGGGAAATATTGATTGGAGTGAAACAATTGCATATGATTTTCCTATAAAAGGGGGGATATACCTAAACCGGTTATACAAATTTTATAGCAATACTGAACAGAAAGATGCTATAATAAAAGAATTGCGTAAAAAAATAGAATCTGTAAAAGGAGTAAACCTTAAAACATATACTCCGCAGGAAGTTTACAAAGGTAAAAATATAGATACATCCCCAGACATATTTGTGGTGGGGGATAACTTCAGTACAGAAATAATCATGCCTTTTACTTTCGGAAATTATATATTGGAATACCCAAGGTACAAAACAGTAACCGGTGCTCATAGGATGGAGGGGATATTTTTTTCTAAAGGTGTTGATATCAATAAAGGCATTAGGAATGTAGATATATCCATGGTTGATATAGCACCTACCATACTAAAAATAAACAATATACCGTTTAGCAATGTAGATGGCAAAATTTGTAAAGAGATAATCAAAAATTGATTTCTTTTATCCATCTAATAGTTTTCATGTAATTTTCTTTGAGTATTTTGTAATTGTAAAATATTTCTATAAAAATTAGCAAGCTGTATAATGAAATGAGTACAATAAAGTATTGTGTTGATCCTATAAAGATTAGTGGAATTTGCATAACCCATAGTAAAAATATTGAGATTGCTTCCCATTTTTTTACGTTGAGCTTAAACGTTATCAGGGCAAATAATATTGACTGTTCCATTGTTATTATTATTTCCATTTTTTGTAGATAATCTAGTGGGATATAAGTATAATGTGCGGGGCTAAACAATAAATACAATATGGGTACAACACTCATCATTACAGTCCATTCCATTATCAACGAACTTGCTAATGCAGATATGGAAGAATCATAAGCCTTGTTTCTGCTCCATAAAAAAAAAGTGGAAAGTTCAGGGAATTCTGTTGCAAAAGGGGCAACCCACTGGATAAAAAAATATGAAGGTATGCCAAGCACAATAGAGAACTCAAGCAATTGTTTGATGAATGGGTCAATTGAATAGTATAGCAATACTGTTCCTATAGCAATTAAAAAGATAGAGGTTAGTAAAATAGTATGTTTTTTGGTTACATTGGACCTTATCTTTCCAGTTACAGAGGTGTATTCTTCTTCCTTCCTTTTCATGTTTTTGTTGTAATATGAGGTATATATGTACATTATGAATATTGCAATCATTGCGATGGCAAGGTAAACTGAAAAGGATGATGTGATTACACTAACCCCGAACACTATTGTAGAAATAAATAAAAAAAAGAGGGGCACAAGCAAAGAATCCTTAAATTTCAATTCACTATTTTTTTGTTTGCCAATATAGAATAAAAAGAATATTATTGGGAGACCTGCACCTATGATCATCCTATTGGCACCTGTAAAATTGGATGAAATGTATTTCAAATACATTACATTAGATACTGATGACATTGTCAATGATGCCTCTACCCCTGTTTCAGGAAGCATTTCCATAACAGCAAGCAAAGCGAGTGCAATACCCGCTGGCATTATATCCTCTAATAGTTCTACCCCTGTACTCAACGAAAAAGTTGAGATTATCAAGCTTGCAATAGGAGATATGCTAAATAGATAATAAATTATCAAAGATATAGCAAACATACCTATTACATAAGTTAGCAAATACATTTAAAAGGAACATTTGATAAATGTATATTAATTTTACTTAAAAATGTTGAGGCTATGCACTTTGGTTTGATTTTTTGCCTCCACGTTTTTTCTTATGGGTTTTTTGTTTGCCTTGTGAAATATCCCTGCCCTTTTTCGCTTTTGGCTTCTCATCCTTAGGTATCTCGGGTTCACT